>JBEIHY010000067.1:0-18366 GCA_040381035.1 Hyphomonadaceae bacterium | reverse complement strand
CGGCGGTGATCGCGGCGGCGGCGGTGGCGGCTTCGGCGGCCCGCGCGGCCCGCGCCCCCCGCGTGAGGGCGGCTTTGGCGGCCCGCGTGAAGGCGGCGGCTTCCGACCGCGCGGCGATGGCCCCCCGGGCGATCGTCCGCCGCGTCCGCCGCTTGGCCCACCGCAAACCGGCACAGTGAAGTTCTTCAACGCTGCGCGCGGCTTCGGCTTCATCACGCCGGATGATGGCGGCGCGGACGTGTTCGTCCATATCAGCGCCGTCGAACGCGCTGGCATGACCGCGCTCAATGAAGGCCAAAAGCTGACCTTCCAGACCCTGCCGGACCCGAAGGGCAAAGGCCCCAAGGCCGTCAATCTGCGCGAGCCGGGCTCCGAATAAACGTTTCAGTTTCGGCTGAGATCAGAACCGCCGGCGGCGACGCCGGCGGTTTTTGTTTGCGCGCTGCGCACGTTCACCCTGCTGTGCGCAGCCTGCGGCCAATTCGCCCCAAATGGGTATCCGCTGATTGACCGCGACGACAATGTTTAATCAAGATTAATAGCCGTCAGTCGGTCATTCGGCGCGGGCAAGGCCAATCGGCGCCCACCGGGGGGAGGGCGGCCCAACCACAAGGGGAGAGTGACCATGAAGAAGACTTCGGCGCGCCGCATGCTGCTTGCCAGCGTCAGCGCGATCATCCTGGCGGCGATGGCGACAGTCAGCCCCGCGCAGGCCCAAACTCCGCAGCCCGCCAAGCCACAGGCCAGCGCCAGCGAAGAAATCGTCGTCACCGCCCGCAAGCGCAATGAGGCGCTTCTCGATGTGCCGTTTTCCGTCAATGCCTTGAGCGAAAGCCAGCTGCGCGAACGCGGCGCCGTCACCATCGAAGACGTGTCGCGCAATGTGGCGAGCTTTGCGGTGCAAAATCTCGGGCCCGGCCAAAGCCAGGTGTCGATCCGCGGCGGCTCGGGCGGCCAGATCGCGCGCGATCTGCCCGGCGTGAAAGAGCAGGTCGGCGTTTATCTCGACGAGAGCGTAATCTCGCTGTCGCTGTTCACACCCGATCTCGACCTGTTTGACATCAATCGCGTCGAGGTGCTGCGCGGGCCACAGGGAACGCTCTATGGCGCCGGCTCGCTGGCCGGCACGGTGCGCTACATCACCAATCGTCCGAACACGGACAAACGCGAGACCGTTGGCGAATTCACGTTGAGCCAGGTCGACGATGGCGGGCTCGGCGCCGACGCCAAGGCAATGATGAATTTCCCGCTCGCCAAGAACGCCGCCCTGCGCGTGGTCGGCTATGGCTCGAGCTTTCCAGGCTTCATCAATGCGGTGCAGCCCGGCGGGTCGGTGAAGGAAGACGTCAATGACGGCGTGCGCTATGGCGGGCGCGTCGCGCTGCTGTGGGAGCCGACGGCGAAACTCTCGCTGACGCCGCGGATCATTTACCAGAACATCGACACCAACGGCTTCAACCGGGTCGACAAGTTCAACATCCTGGCCAATCCCTTCACCACAACGGCGCCGGCGGTGACGCTGCGCGACCGTGAGCAATTCACCCAGCTCAAGGAGAAGTTCAAGGACGAGACCTTTATCGGCGATCTCACCGCGGCCTATGATTTCGGCCCGGTGACGCTGACCTCGGTGAGCAGCTACACCAAGCGCAAGATCCTGGTTTTGCGCGATGCAACAGCGCTCACCGGCTCGATCACGGGTGGCTCCATTGGCCTGTCGCCGGCGATCACGCGCCTCAATGCGCCGCTGTTTGACGACACCAAAGTGACCTCCACGACCCAGGAGCTGCGCTTGGCGTCCAATGACGGCGGTCGTTTCGATTGGGTGCTGGGCGCTTTCTACGCGGATGTGGATCGCAAATATGGCCAGACGCTCCTGGTCAACGGCTTCTCGGCTGCGTCCGGCATCCCGACCGCCGGGCCGCTGGCGCCGACCGATGGTCTCTATTTCTCGCGCATTCCCTATTCGCTGACGCAAACCGCGGGCTTCGCCGAAGGCGCCTTCAAGGCCACCGACAAGCTGTCGCTGACCGCCGGCGTGCGCTACGCGGAGTACGAAGAAAAGCGCGTGCTCAACTTTGACGGCATCTTTGCCGATCAGACTTTGAACGCGCGTGCGCGGGTAAAGGATGATGTTTGGGCGCCGCGCTTTATTGCGTCCTACAAGCTCAATGACGCGGTGAGCTTCAATGCCCAGGCCTCGAAAGGCTTCCGCCTCGGCGGCGTCAACGACCCGATCAATCGGCCCTTGTGCAATCCCGAAGACATCACGCGCTTTGGCGGCTTTGACAGTTTCCGCAATGAAACCGCGTGGAACTACGAAGTCGGCATGAAGTCGCGCCTGGCCGGGAAGGGCAGCCTGACGCTCGCCGCCTATCAGACCGACATCGAAGACCTGCAGGTGACGATCACCGCCGGCTCATGCTCGTCGCGGATCGTGTTCAACGCTCCCAAAGCGCGCACCCGCGGCGTGGAGGCCGAGCTCAACTATCAGCTCACCGATCGGCTCGATCTCGCGGCGGCGTTGTCCTACAACACCAGCGAATTGACCGAGAGCCTGCGCAACGCCAATGGCACGGTGTTTGCCCCGATCCGCGAAGGCAACAGGCTGCCGTCCTCGCCGGAATGGCAGGGGTCGGCGGCGCTGAGCTATAGCCAACCGATCAACGCCAAGATGGACGGCTTCGCCAGCCTCAATGTGCAATATGTCGGCGAGCGCTTCACCCAATTGGCCGATCAGGAGGCAAATCCGGCGCGTCCGGTTTTGTTCCAGAATGTCGGCGGCCTGTCGGTCTCGAGCCTGGCGTTCCCGTTGGAATTGGAAGCCTACACGCTGGCCAATGTGCGCTTCGGCGCCCGCTGGGATGGCTTTGAGGCGGCGGTGTTTGTCAACAATGTCACCGACGAGCGCGCCGAACTGGCGCTCGATCGCGAACGCGATTTCCGCGCCCGCTACGGCGTGCTGATCAATCAGCCGCGCACCTTCGGCATCACGCTGCGCTCAGAGTTTTGAGCGCTGGCGCCAGAAGCAAAGAAGTCGCCGGCGTCTCGCGCCGGCGGCTTTTTTCATTGCGCGGTGAAGCCGCCATCGACGACCAGCTCCGCGCCGGTGATGAAGCTTGCCCGGTCGCTCGCCAGGAATGTGACGGCCTCGGCAATGTCGGCGGCTGAGCCGAGCCGGCCGAGGGGGTGCAGGCCGATCGTGCGGTCGCGCACTTCGTTGGCCGACCCCATCAGACCAGTGGCGGTATAATCAGCCATCACCTTGGCGCCCATATCCGTTTCGATCACGCCGGGATGGACCGAATTGACGCGAATGCGCGCCGGCGCCAGCTCAAGCGCGGCGCCCTTGGACATCATCCGCACCGCGCCTTTGGAGGCATTGTAGGCTGACGCCAAAGCGGAGCCGACCATTCCCGCCATGGACGACAGATTGATGATCGCGGCCCCGCCGGGCCATTGTTGCGCCCGCGCAGCGAGCGCCGGGATGGCGTGCTTCATGCCCAGAAACACGCCTTCCACATTCACCCGCTGCATCGCGCGGAAATCGTCCAGGCCGGTTTCCGTGATCGGTTTGATCCAAAACACCCCGGCATTGTTGACCAGGATATCGAGCCCGCCGAAGCGGTCTTGCGCGGCGCCAATCGCTGCGCGCCAATCATCTTCATCGCCGACATCGTGGCGCAGAAATATCCCGTCCAAAGCAGCGGCTTGCGCCGCGCCGTCCGCCAGATCGGTGAGCACCACATCCGCGCCCGCTGCGCGCAGGGCCTTGGCCGTCTCCAGCCCGATGCCGCGCGCAGCGCCAGTGATCAGCGCCACGCGGCCCGTCAAATCGCCCATGTGATCCTCCCTGGGTTTGGGCAAGGATCACATGGCGCGCCCGTCGCCTCAAGCAGCGCTTGAAACGCCTTTTTCCCTAACCCTTGCTCCTTCCCCCTCAGCCGCCCTTTTCCCTCAACGCAATTGGGGGCAAGGGCTGGGTAGGGGGTGTGAAGACGGGGGAGGGAAGCGCCCCGCGCTTCAAGCCGCGCGGACCTTTTCGATGAAGCGGCGGACTTCATCGCGCAGGAGATTGGCCTGCTGGCCGAGCTCCTTGGCTGCGCCGAGCGATTGTTCGGCGGCCGCGCCGGTTTCAGACGCGCCCTGGCGCATCGCGCCGATGGCGCCGGTGACGTCACGGGCGCCTTCAGCGACTTCGGCCGTGTTGCGGCTGATTTCGCGCACGGCGGCGGCTTGGTCTTCCACCGAGGCGCTGATCGCCACCGAAATCTGGTTGATCTTGCCGATCGTCTGGGTGATGGCGCCCAGCGCATTCACCGCGCCATCGGTGGCGCCCCGAATGCCGGCGACCTGGGCGGCGATATCTTCGGTGGCCTTGGCGGTTTGCTCAGCCAGGCGCTTGACCTCGGCGGCGACGACCGCAAAGCCGCGGCCGGCTTCGCCGGCGCGCGCGGCCTCGATCGTGGCGTTGAGCGCGAGCAGATTGGTCTGGCTCGCAATCTCGGTGATCAGGCTGACCACTTCGCCAATGCGCGAGGCGGCGGTGGCGAGTTCGCGGACGGTCTGGTCGGCGTTGCGCGCGCGCCCTTCGGCGAGCCGCGCGACGTCGTTGGCTTGGGAAACCTGGCCGGCGATTTCCCTGGCGGAGGCAGCCATTTCCTCGGAAGCCGAGGCCACGGTTTGCACATTCGCCGCCGACACATCGGCCACGTGCGCAACCTGATCGGCGCGGCTTGCGCTTTCGGCCGCCGTGCGGGTGAGCGAGCCGGCGGACGCCTCCAGCTCGGTTGAGGCGGCCGCGACAGCATCAACCACGCTGAACACCTGGCGCTCGAAATCGTCGGCCAGACGCTGCATCATCGCAGCCTTTTCTTCTTCGCCGCGCACGCGGTCGGTTTCGACCTGGGCGGCGAGGCGGCGGGCCTCGATGGCGTTGTCCTTGAACACTTGCAGCGCCTTGGCGAGCCGGCCGGCGTCGTCGCCGCGGTTCAGGCCCTGCACTTCGATGCTGAGGTCGCCGCCGGCGAGCTTTTCCATGCTCTCCGTCGCGCGGCGCACCGGGGTTGCGATGGCGCCGCCCAGCAGCATCGCCAAGGCGGCGCCGACGATCAACACCAGCACCGCCAGCGCGATCGACAGATGCATCGTCGATTCCATCTGCTTGGCCATCAGCGGGCCCAGCGTGTCTTGGCGGGTTTGGATGTCTTGGCCCAGCTCTTCGAGGCTTTTGACAATCTTTTTCGACACTGCGCCGCGTTGCGCGATCTGTTCGGGCGTCCAAGCGTTGAGCGCCAGATCGGCATAGTCGTCGAGCAGGTCGCGAATGTCGCCTAGATCACGCTTCCAATCGCCTTCCGGGGCAATTTCGATGGCTTTGTTGAGTTGGGCTTTGGCCTTGTCATGAACGTCGCGCAGGGTCGCTTGATGTTCAGCGACGGCGTTTGCTTGCGCGTCACGCAGCGCGATGGTGATGTCGTGCGCGGCCACTCGCATTTTCATGGCATAGCTTTCGGCGTGCAACATCGTGGCGTTCGTGCGAGCGGTGACACGGTAATCGATCACTCTGGCGTCAAGGTCAGCCACCTGCAGCGCGGCATAGCCGGCGCCAAGGGCGGCGCCGCCGACGACGAGGCCGAAACCGATCTGGATTTTGCGCGCGATCGGGGCGTCTTGCAGATACCATTTCAACATCTTCGCCGGTCTCTGACTTGAGCGCGCAGGTGAAGCGCATTCGGAGGAAGTGAGAGCTGAAGTTGCATCGCCTTGGCTAATGTATCGTAAATGGAACGGCGTTTTGTCATGGCTGCGTTTACCGAAATTCCACACTTTGGTCGTGCGGGCTTTCGGCCGGTGGTGCAGGCGCGCTAAGAGAAGGGCAGTTTTCGCGGAGAAGCCCCATGTCGTCCCTCATCGCGCTGGCCATTGACGGGCCGATCGCCACGCTCACCATCAATCGCCCCGACGCCATGAACGCATTGGGCGAACCCGGCGATGGCGACGCTTTCGCCGCGGCTTGCGCCGAGATCACCGCCAACCGGGCGGTGCGCTGCGCCATCCTCACCGGGGCGGGGCGGGCGTTTTCGGCCGGCGGCAATGTCAAAGCGATGCAGAATCGCGAAGGCGCCTTTGCCGGCGCGCCCTATGAGGTGGCGCAAGGCTATCGCACCAATATCCACCGCATTGCGCGGGCTTTGTACGGGCTGGAAGTGCCGCTGATCGCGGCGGTGAATGGGCCAGCGATTGGGCTTGGCAACGATGTCGCGTGCTTTGCCGATATCCGCATTGCGTCTGAAACCGCCAAGTTCGGCGTCACGTTCTTGAAGCTCGGCCTGATCCCTGGCGATGGCGGGGCCTGGCTGTTGCCGCGCGCAATCGGGATGAGCCGGGCGGCGGAATTGCTGTTTACGGGCGATGTCATTGACGCTGCGACCGCCGAAAAATGGGGCCTGGTCTCGCGGGTTGTGCCGGCCGATCAATTGATGGCGGAGGCGCGCAAGCTGGCCGACAGAATCGCCGCCCAGCCGCCGCAGGCGCTGCGCACCGCCAAGCTGTTGCTGCGCCAGGGCCAGACGGTGAGCTATGACACGCTCCTGGAGCTGTCGGCGGCGTCGCAGGCGCTGATGCACCACACCGCCGACCATCAAGAGGGCGTCGCTGCGATCCTGGAAAAGCGCGCGCCGGTGTTTAAGGGGGAATAGCGTCTATGGACCGCCGGCTTCCAGCCGGCCAAGGCGATGCCGCCAGGAAGCCGGCGGTCCGAAGCCGCGCGGCCATGACGCGATCCTATCGGCGTGCTATGGCCTTCACGTGATCGCAGGGGAAGTCCATGGCCGACGTGTTTTTGTCCTACAAGCGCGAAGATCGCGGGCGTGTGGCGCTGATCGCCAAGACCATGGAGACGGAAGGCTTTTCAGTGTGGTGGGATCCGGAAATCCCGCTCGGTGAAAGCTATTCGGCCTCGATCCGGCGTGAACTGGATCAGGCGACGTCGGTGGTGCCGGTATGGTCAACCCAATCGGTGGACAGTGAATGGGTGCAGGAAGAAGCCACGCTCGGCAAACGCCGCGGCGCCATTGTGCCATGCCGCATCGATGCGGTGGAGCCGCCGATTGGCTTCACCATGGTGCAAACCGCTGATCTGGTCGGCTGGACAGGCGACCGCGCCCATCCCGAATGGCGCAAGCTGGTGGGCCATATCGCTGAAAACGCCAAGCGGCCGGCGAAGAAAGCGCCGAAAGCCCATGCGGCTGCGCCCGAGAAGAATAAGGGCTTCAATGCCGGAATGCTGGCGGTGGGGCTGGGCGTGCTGGTGGCGCTTGGCGCCGGCGGTTGGTTCCTCACACGGGATCTTTCGGGCACGGCAACTTTGGGCAGCGCCCGGCAAGCCGATGGCGGGTCTGAATACACCGCCACGATGGAGGTCAACCGCGGGGCCGGCGCCGGAAGCGCCAGCGGCGGCGGCTTAGACGTGGGCGAGGCGCAACAGCCGCCCGGCGCGCCGGCGGCGATTCTGCCGACGGCGAAATTCACTGGCCATACCGGCGTGATCGGCGCGCTGGCGACGTCGCCGAACGGCAAGTTCCTCGCCAGCGTTTCGGCCGACAAGACCTTGCGCCTGTGGGACATCGCCGATGGCCGCTTGATCTCCACGTTTCAAGACGGGCCGGGCGTCTCGGTGGCGTTTGCCCCCAAAGGCGGGCTGATCGCCACCGGCGGCAAGGATGGCGTGACCCGCATCCGCAGCCTGGCCACAGGTAGCGTGGTTCAGGAGCTGAACCAGATTGGCGCGGTCAATGCGGTGGCGTTTTCGGCTGACGCCAAGATGATTGTCACCGGCGGTTCGGACGGCAAGTGGCGCAGCTGGAACGCCGAAACCGGGGCGATGATCTTTGAAAAGGAGTCCGGGCGCGGCCCGATCCGCTTTATCGGGCTGGACGGCGCCGGCAATGTGCTCGCCGCCGGCCTGAAGGATAGTTATGTCCGCGTCGACAACGCCACGACCGGGGCACTCGTGCGCGACGTCGCGGCCAGCTCCGGCAATATGCTCGCCTTTGCGATGCGGCCGGGCCAAACGCATTTCGCCGTTGCCGGGGTGACGCCGCAAGTCCATGTGTTCGACGCGAGCACGTACAATTGGGCGACGATGAATTACGGCCCAACTTTCACGCCCTCCACGATGGCTTTTTCAGCAGACGGCGCGCGGTTAGCGGTTTCGGGCAGTGGCCCGCGATTGAGTGTCTACGACGTCGCCAGCAGCAAGCAAGTGGCCGTGCTCGAAATCGGCGCGGCGAGTGACTTTGTGGCGCTCAGCGCATCGGGCGACGCCATTATCGTGGCCGACGGGCCCAACGGCGCGCGGCGCTTTGAGGTCGGTCAATAGACCGTCTTCGGACGAGTTGGGTTCGGGACATTATCGGGGCAAGCATGTCGGACATTTTCATCTCCTACAAAAAGGAAGACGCCGGGCGCGTTGTGCGCATTGTGGAGGCGCTGCGCGCAGAAGGCTTTTCGGTGTGGTGGGATCACGGCATCACGCCGGGCTCCAACTGGGACCGCACCATTCAAGAGCAGCTCGACAAGGCCAAAGCTGTGGTGGCCGTGTGGTCTGACCTGTCGCGCGATGCGCCGTGGGTGAAGGAAGAAAGCGGCGTCGGCAAAAACCGCGGCATATTGGTGCCGATCCGGATTGACGATGTGGAGCCGCCGCTGGGTTTTGGGCTGATCCAGGCGGTCGATTTGATCGATTGGAAGGGCGATGTGAAGGACCCGCGCTGGGGCCATTTTTCCGGGGCGCTGAAGTCCGTGTTGTCGGGCCAGAAGCCGCAGGGCTTTGATGCGCCGCTGACCAGCCGGGCGAAAAAGAAATTCAATCCGATGCTGGCGATTGTCGGCCTGGCGGCGGCGCTGGCCGCCGTGATGGCGGTGGTGCTCTTGCAGCCGCGCGGGGGCAGTGTGGTTCCCGGCCAGCCGGGCGTGGTTGTGCCGGGCGTGACCGCGCCTGGGCCGATCACTGAAGCTGAGCAGAAGGCCTGGGATTTGGCGCAGAAGGATAAGACCCGCGCGGCGTTTCAGTCTTATCTGGTCGGCTATCCGAATGGCAGCTACGCCACGCGAGCGCGCGATGCGCTGCTGACCTGCCGCTCCGAAACGCGCGAAGTCTGGAAGGAAACGCCGTTTCCTTCAAACCAGGGCGTGCGCGGCGTGGGCGACACGATCAGCGAAGGCAAGCGCACCCAGGCCGAGGCCTGCACGGCCGCCAAGGCGATGGCCAACAAACAGGCCAAGATCAATTGCGAAGCGATCGCCAACAATACCGGCTATCGCAATCCGGTTTGGACCGTGATGGACCGCGATTGCAGCTGTGAAAAGACCAGCGACATCGTGACAGTGTGCATCGTTGACATGGCTGCGACCTGCAAATGGGAAGCGAAAATCCCCGAGCAGGTGGAGATTTGCGGGGGATAGTCTTGCCTGAACCCCAACACCCCTCACCCTGCCCTTTTGTCTCGAGCTTGCTCGGGGCAGAGGGCAGGGTGAGGGGAGAGGGCAGGGTGAGGGGAGAGGGCAGGGTGAGGGGAATTGACGGGAAGGGTCTACAAAACCGTCAGCATCTCAGCCACCAGCGGGTGACGCACAATGTCTTTGTCGGCGAGCTTCACCACCGCGACATTTTTCAGCGTCGACATCTTCTCCGCCGCTTGCGCCAAACCGGAGAGCGAAGGGAGGAGATCGGTCTGGGCGGGATCGCCGGTGACGACCATGGTGGAGTGCCAACCCAGCCGCGTCAGCAGCATTTTGATCTGGCCGAAGGTGCAGTTTTGCGCTTCGTCAATCACCACAAAGGCGTTGTTCAAGGTCCGCCCGCGCATGAAGCCGACCGGCGCGATTTCGATCAGGCCTTCGGCCATCATCGTTTTCAGACGCTTGGGGTTGAGCCGATCCGACAGCGCATCATAAAGCGGGCGCAGATACGGGGCGAGCTTGTCTTCCATGGCGCCGGGCAGATAGCCGAGCGATTCGCCGGCCTCCACCGCTGGGCGCGACAGCACGATGCGGCCAACCTTGCCGGCTTCCAAAGCCTCCACCGCTTTGGCGATGGCGATATAGGTTTTGCCGGTGCCGGCGGGTCCAAGCGCCATCACCAAAGAATAGGCTTCAATGGCGTCCATCAAGGCTTGTTGGCCTTTCGATTTGGCCTTGATGGTTTTGAGAAACGCTTGATCGCGGTTGGCTGCGGGATCATTGGCGGGATCCCAGCCGCCATGCACCACCTGCAGGGTTTGGCGCGCGCGATTGCGCGGGTCCTGAATGTCTTCGCGGCGACTGGTTTTCTTTACTGCACGACGAGCCATGGGAGCCTCCTTAGCGCCAAAACAAAGACGCCGCGGACGGGGTGTCCACGGCGTCAACGAAACGGGAGATGAAAGCGGGCGGCGGGCTAAAGTCGACGCCGGGCGGGTCGCTGCAGCGAACCCCGTCGATCCGGCGTGAAACGCGTGCGGCCATGGAAGCCTCCGCGGGGCGGCGGGCCCATCCCACCGCGCCAATTTCTGTAGGCCAATTGACCGGCCGCCGGTTAATTTGGTGTTTAAGTCCGATGAAGTTTTTGCGACTGCGAAGGAAGCCCCATGCCCGTTTACGCTTTGGCTGACGCCGATCTGGAAGTGGAAGATCCGGACGCCTTTTGGATCGCGCCGGGCGCGGTGCTGATCGGCAAAGTGATGCTCAAGCGCAACGCCTCAATCTGGTTCGGCGCTGTGCTGCGCGGCGACAATGAGCCGATTGTGGTTGGCGAAAACGCCAATGTGCAGGACGGCAGCGTGCTGCACACCGATATGGGCGCGCCGCTGACCATCGGCGCCAATGTCACCATCGGGCATCAGGTGATGCTGCATGGCTGCACAATCGGGAACAATGCGCTGATCGGCATCAAGGCGACGGTGCTCAACCACGCCGTCATCGCTGAAAACACTTTGGTCGGCGCCCATGCTTTGGTGACCGAGCGCAAGACCTTTCCGGCCGGCTCCCTGGTCACCGGCGCGCCGGCGCAGGTGGCGCGCGCCTTGGCGCCGGCCCAGATCCAGGTGATCGAAGGCTCCGCGCACCATTATGTCGAGAACTGGAAGCGCTATCGGCGCGATCTAAGGCTGAGCAAGCACGAAGCGTGAGCGGGCAACAGGCGGCCTTTGATCAGCGCCCGGAGCGGACATCATTGGCCGGCGGCGGCAGGTGTGGATCGCGCCACAGGGCTTTCAACTTGGCTTCAAGGACGGGGCCCAGATTGATCCAGCCAATGCGATCGTGGCTGGCGTCGATCACCAGCATTCGATCGCCAACGCCCAAGCGCGGGAGCAGCATTTTGCGCGCTTCCTCTGCGGTTCCTTGGCATTGGATCGCCCAAAAGCCGGGCGTGATTTCCACATAAGGTCCAAGCGCGGCAACGCCGTCGGCGATGGCGATATTCACGCCGCTGCGGATCTCGGCCCAGACCAGCAGGTGGTTTATCGGCTTGGCGGGATGGGTTTGGCCTTTGCGGGCATTGGCGGGCTTTGGATTGGGCTGTGCGTGGGTCAACAGGGCGCCGGCAAGCCAGGCGACGTCGCCGGCAATGCGCCATTGGGTGTCGGTATGGGCGCGGACATTCGTATCCGCCGCGATCCGGCCCTCTTCGGTGAAGGTCAGCATCTGCGCGCGGGTAAACGGGCCATGCACGCGACCTTCAACAAACACCCACCAGCGGTCGGAACCCATTTGCGTTGCCATGTGCGGCGCCTCAGAACGAAACGATCGAGGCCTGCGCTTCAAAAGGCGGGCCAGTTGCCAAACGCGGTTCGGGAGCATCCAAATGGAACAGGGCGAATTCACCATTCTTGAAAAAGACGGCCCGCTTTGGATCGTCACCATCAACCGTCCGGACGTGATGAACGCGCTGCACCCGCCGGCCAATTTTGAGCTGGCTGGCGTCTTTGACCGCTTCGCGGCTGATTCCAGCGCTTGGGCCGCGATCATCACCGGCGCGGGCCCGCGCGCCTTCAGCGCCGGCAATGACCTGAAATATCAGGCCATGGGGGGCGATATGCGGATGCCTGACACCGGCTTTGCCGGCCTCACCAGCCGGTTTGACCTGACCAAGCCGGTGATCGCGGCGGTGAATGGCACGGCGATGGGCGGTGGTTTTGAAATTGCGCTCGCCTGCGATCTGATCATTGCCGCCGACACCGCCGTGTTTGCGCTGCCCGAACCGCGGGTGGGTTTGGCCGCGCTTGCTGGCGGCCTGCATCGCCTGCCGCGCCAAATTGGGATGAAGCAGGCCATGGGCATGATCCTGACCGGCCGGCGGGTGGCGGCGGCCGAGGGCCAGGCGCTTGGCTTCGTCAATGAGGTGGCGCCGGCGGATGCGCTGATGGCGACCGCTCGGCGCTGGGCCGATCAGATTCTGGAATGCTCGCCGATGTCGATCCGCGCCTCGAAAGCCGCCGTTGCGGAGGGCCTGAAGGCGGCGTCGCTGGCCGACGCCATTGGCGGCCAGTTCAATACGGAGGCCGTGCGGGCCTTGTTCCGCAGCCAGGACTTGATCGAAGGCCCGATGGCCTTTGCCCAAAAGCGCAAGCCAAACTGGACCGGGCAATAATCGTCTTCACGGCGCCGGCTTTGGCGGGGCGGCGCAATAGATGCGGTGGGACGCCTTGGCTTCATTGCCGCCGAAAGTGTCGGCAAAGCCGCCTATAGCGGCATTTTCGGCAAGCGCTTGCGCCCACAACTTGCACGCTGCGGCCCTGTCGCCTTGGCTGAACCGCGCCGCGCCGACATTGTTGAGGCCGCGCACAATGAAATCGCGCCGGCCGACGGTGCGGTCAATATCGAGCGCGCGCTGAAAATGGTCCCCGGCTTGGGCGTAGTTTTTCTGCGCTTGGGCCAGCACGCCGAGGGCGTTATACACGCGCGACTGAAGGCCCTTGTCGGCGGATGCGCGTGCGCCGAGCAGGGCGCGCTCGCCGTCAATGGAAGCGCCGGCATAGTCGCCGCTCTTTTGGCGCAAACGCAGCAATTGCAGATGGCTTTCAGCAATCTCGGATGACGCGCCGCCGGCTTCTCGCAGTTTCAGCGCGCGTGTCTCATAGGCGATCGCAGCGGGATAAGCCTTGCGATCCTCTTCCAGTGTGCTCAGGGACCGCAAGGTCGCAGCGATTGCCGCGGGTGCGCCGATCGCTTCGCGCAGGCCCAAAGCTTCTTTCAGTTTTGCCTCTGCGAGCGCGAAATTCCGAAGGCGGATCGCAACGCGGCCCTCCCGCTCCAGCGCAGCGGCTTCGCCAAAGCGGGCGCCGGCGGCCTGAAAGATCGCCAACGCTTCACTGGCCGCCGCCATCGCGGCGGGGGCGCGGTCCCAATCCTGCAGCAGGCGGGACTTGTTCAGCAAAGCATCGCCAAATGTGATTTTCAGGTCACCCCCGCGCGCCGCCGCGATCGCTTGATCGATCGCAGTTTCAGCCGCAGCCGCTTCACCGGCGCTGCGCTCAAGTGCGCTCAAATCGCCCCAGACCTGCGCAATCTTTTCAGCGCCGCCGTGTTTTTGGGCCAGCCCAAGCGCAGTTTTCAAGTCGGTGCGCGCATCGGCATAACGAAAGTCAAGCGCCGCCAGTTCCGCCCGCTGGCGCAAGGCATAGATTTCGCCACTCATCAAACCTTCAGCGCTCGCTTGGCGAAGGGCGGCGTCAAACCGAAGGCGGGCGGCGGCGAAATTGCGCTGCCGCATATCAACAATACCTAGCGCGACGGCAGCCTCAACGGCACTGATTGGGCGGCCGGACGCGCTGGCCAATCGCATCGCGGCGGCGAACTCTTGTTCCGCTGCGATATAGTCACGCACGTCAAGCGCCAGCCAACCGAGATTGTTATGCGCGCTCATCTCATTTTCAATGTCGCGCGCGCGCACGGCAAGCTCGAGCGATGCCTGATGGCGCGCCCGCGCGCCGGCGAGGTCGCCGCGTGCACGCAAGATGTCGCCAAGATTTTGCAAAGGTTTGCCGGCGCCGTCGCTGCGGCCGCTTTGCTTATCGAGTGCAATTGCGCGCAGCAGCAGGGTTTCAGCGCCGGCATAGTCGCCGCGCGCTTTCAGGATGATCGCCAGATTGTTCAGGGTTGTCGATAAGCTGCGCGGTTCGTTGGCTTGTTCGTCCATCGCCAGAGCCGCACGCTGGAAGGATTCGGCCTTGGTGAGTTCGCCAAGCGAAAAATAAGCGTTGCCGAGATTGCCCGTTGCTTGCGCTTCGCGCTGGCGCAACTTGTTGGCGCGGGCGATGTCAAGGGCGGCGGCATGGTTCTTGACGGCCTCGCTGTAGCGGCCGGCTGCATAGGCGATATTGCCACGGTTCATGAGCCCGCGGGCGCGGCTGGCGGGGTCTGGATGGGCGGCGAGGCGATCAGCCAGAATTTGTGCTTGGGCCATATCGCCTGTGCGATTAGCGAGCCTGTAAAGCTGATGGAGCGCCTCAGCGTCGTTGCCATCCAGGGCCAGCGCCTGGCGATAGGCCGCGATCGCGCGTTCTGGCTCCCATGGTTCTGCAAGCGCTCCGATCCGGCGCCAGTCCTCGGCCGCGGCGGCGGCCTTGGATTTGGCTTGCGCCTCCAACGCCGCGATCCCTTCCACGGGGCGGTTTTCGGCGAAGGCCACCAGAGCGACCCGGGCGGCGCCGTCTGTCGATGCGGTGTTTTTCAAGAACGCCAGCGCTCGGGTGAGTTGGGCAACTTGTTCCTGCAACTGGCGGATATCGCCGGTTTGGCGCGCATCGCGCATCCGGTCGTCGGCGTCGGCGCGGTTGATCTGGGCGGTGGCGACATTCACGGCGCGGATAAATGCTTCATCTGCGGTCATTGTGCTTTGGGCAAGCGCCCCGCCGGCGGCGAGCAACCAGGCAAAGGCCAAAAATACCGTGCGCATGCCTTCCCTTTCGTCGCCACAGCAACATCACCATCACCATCACCATCATTGACCGCTATGGCTCTTCAGTCCAGCGGGACATGTCGCCCGCCGCAAGGGAAGGGCTGGCCTTCGCCCCCGCATGCCCGATATAGCTGTTGGCCCCGAAACGCCCGCTAGGACCCTTGCATGAGCGCCGCCGACGATATGACTACCTTAAAACCGGACACGACCAAGTCGGCGGCCGAGTTCGGCGTTGAAGCGGACTGGAAAATTCCGGCCTTTTCAAAGTCGAGCCAATGGGCGCCCGAGATCGACAGCGCCTACCGCTTCGACCCCGCCACGACGCGCGCGATCCTCGCCGGCTTTGCCTTCAACCGCCGCGTGATTATCCAGGGCTATCACGGCACGGGCAAGAGCACGCATATCGAGCAGGTCGCCGCGCGGCTCAACTGGCCGATGGTGCGGGTCAATCTCGACAGCCACGTCTCGCGCATCGATCTCGTCGGCAAGGACGCGATCGTGCTCAAAGACGGCAAGCAGATCACCGAGTTCCGCGAAGGCATTTTGCCGTGGGCGCTGCAGCGGCCGGTCGCCATTGTGTTTGACGAATATGACGCTGGCCGGCCGGACGTGATGTTCGTGATCCAGCGTGTGTTGGAAGCGTCCGGCAAGCTGACGCTGCTCGATCAGAACCGGGTGATCAGCCCGCACAGCCATTTCCGCCTGTTCGCCACCACCAACACCGTGGGCCTGGGCGACACGACCGGCCTTTATCACGGCGCCCAACAGCTCAATCAGGCGCAGATGGACCGTTGGTCGATCGTCGCCACGCTCAACTACCTCGCCAAAGACGCCGAGATCGCGATCGTCCAAGCCAAGGCCGGCGAGGCCTATGCCGGCGCCGATGGCAAAAAGACCATTACCGCCATGGTGGCTGTAGCCGACATGACCCGCAACGCCTTCATGAATGGCGATATCTCTACCGTCATGAGCCCGCGCACGGTGATCACCTGGGCCGAAAACGCGGTGATCTTCGCCGATGTCGGCCAAGCCTTCCGCATGACCTTCATGAACAAGTGCGACGAACTCGAGCGCCCGACGATCGCGGAATTCTACCAGCGCGCCTTCGGCACAGACCTGCCGGAAGCGGCGACGCGGGTGAAGGTGGCGTGAGGCGTCATCCCGGGGCGGTCGCAGGCCGAGCCCGGGATCTAGGTTTTTTGACACGTCAACGTCGCAAGCCTAGTGTGGCGCATCTAACGTTTGGTACCCGTTTGAGCCAAAGCGCGCGACCAAACGTTAGCTGCATCAGCTACACTAGAGCTCGGATTTTTCTAGTGTTCCTTATGGTTCTGACATTTGCTCGGCGTCTGTGGCAAGCGGTAGCAAATGTCAGAACCGGAACACGAGAGGCAGGCCTCGCGCTTGCCGCGCGCCCCAGCATGACGCTACGCGTCGCCCCCTTCATCCTGGCCGCGAAATCGCGCATAAGCCTCGATAACCAAGGAGCGCCTCATGTCTTCCGATCCTGTCGTTGTCGTTGGCCTTTCCCGCACGCCGATGGGCGGACTGCTTGGCGAACTCGCAGGCTTCAGCGCCAGCGATCTTGGCGCGGCGGCGGTGAAGGCTGCGCTGGCGGAGGCGAAGGTCAAAGGCGAGGACGTTGATTGGATCGTAATGGGCAATGTGCTGCCGGCGGGCCAGGGGCAGGCGCCGGCACGCCAGGCGGGGCGCAAGGCGGGCCTGCCCGATAGCGTAGAGGCCACCACCCTCAACAAGATGTGCGGCTCCGGCATGCAGGCTGCGATCATGGGGCGCACAGCGATCCTGTCGGGTGAGGCGCGCATTGTGATTGCCGGCGGCATGGAAAGCATGTCGAACGCGCCGTTCCTGATGGCCAAGCATCGCAGCGGCCAGAAATATGGCCACGACAAGCTTTATGATCACATGGCGCTGGATGGGCTGGAGGACGCCTATGAAGGCAAGGCCATGGGCGTCTATGCCGACATGATTGCGCAGGAATATCAATTCACCCGCGAGGCGCAGGACGCTTATGCTTTGGAAACCCTGCGCCGGGCCCAGAAAGCGAGCGAGACCGGCGCCTTCCGGCGCGAGATCACGCCTCTGGCGTTGAAGGATATTGCTCTGGACACGGACGAATTGCCCCGCAAAGCCCGGCCCGAAAAAATCCCCACGCTGAAGCCGGCGTTCAACAAGGATGGCACCGTGACGGCGGCGAATGCGTCGGCGATTTCCGACGGCGGCGCGGCCCTCGTGCTGATGACCCGCAGCGAGGCCGAAAAGCGCGGCCTCAAACCGCTCGCCGCCATCGTGGCGTCCGCCGCCCATGCCCAGGCGCCAGCTTTTTTCACCACCGCGCCCGTCCAAGCGATGCGCAAAGCGCTCGACAAGGCGGGCTGGAAGGTCAGCGATGTCGATCTGTTCGAAATCAACGAAGCTTTCGCGGTCGTGCCAATGATCGCGATGAAGGATTTGTCGATCAGCCACGAGGTCATCAATGTCCATGGCGGCGCTTGCGCCTTGGGCCATCCGATCGGGGCGAGCGGCGCGCGGATCATGGCGACCTTGATCTCAGCGATGGCGGCGCGCGGCGCCAAACGTGGCCTTGCGTCGCTCTGCATTGGCGGTGGCGAAGCGACGGCGGTGGCGTTGGAACTTTATTGATCCGAATGTCTCTCGGGTGCGGGCAGGGGGCGGACGCTTGGTGCAGCGACGATCGATGCGCCATCGGCAAGCTGGCCGCATCATCGGCAATCGAAAGCGTCGTGGCGACATGTCTTGCACGGCGAGATCACAGAGCGGCTTAGAGATCGCGGCCATGCGGGTGGGCGTGGGATCGCCCTGCCCGAGAAGATCGAGGTCGCCGGTGCTGCGATAGGGAACCGGCGCCCACAGCGAAAACAGCATGGCGCCTTTGAGAATGAGCTGGTCGCGATAGACTGATTGCGTCAAGCGGAAGATCAGGCGCTCGATCGCGAAGCGGTGCATGAGCAGTTGCGCGTTCTCATCCCGCTGACGAGCCGTGTCGGTGAGCCGTTTGCGCACCGAAGCGCCGACATCTTTGAGCGGCGGGCGCGTCATGGCGGGTTTTCGAGATCGGGGCGTATGACGCCAGCGACGCGATTGAGGACCGCGAAACGCCAGATATCATCGGCGGTGGCGCGTTTGTGGCGCAGCGCATCGCGGAGGGCTTCGAGCGCAACATCCAGGCCGACTTTGGAACGGTGCTTGAAACAATCGGCGATCGTTTTCGCGGGTGTGGTGATCGGCACGGTAACGCCGTCGATCCGATGATGCCTGATGCCGGCCGTCAGCGTCTCGCCACTTGCGCGAATAATCTTGATGCGCACCGGCGGCTTGGTCGGCGCCCACGCCTTCGATGGCATCAGTATCCAGACCGCGTGCGGCGTCTGCGTGGTGAGGGT
>JBEIHY010000066.1:0-18428 GCA_040381035.1 Hyphomonadaceae bacterium | reverse complement strand
GCGCCCTCAGTGACGCCGAGCAAACGCGCGACTTCGGACTTGCAAACGCCGCGCTGGGTTAACGATTTGATAGTCATACGGGCCTCCCGATCCAGTCGGGTCATCCTCGCCTCCGCCCCAATCCATGGAGCCAGCAGGAGACCCTACAACGGGCCGACACCTCGTAAATCTGGGTGTCGCCTTAGGCCATCAGTGGCTTGTCGCCCTACAGCCGCCGCAAACCGCATTGACGGCCAGCGAAATCGGTCTGCTCGATCGCTTGATCAGCGACGCCGGAAACCGGCGATGTCGACCCGGCACGCTCGCCTTCTACCTCACCAAACTGGCGCGATTGGGCGGCTATTTGGCTCGCGCCGGTGATCCACCGCCCGGCAATGTCGTTATCTGGCGCGGCCTTGCAAGGCTGACCGATATCGAACGCGGCGCCGAGATTGGAGCCGCCGGATTTGTGGGTAATTGAAAGACGTGAAAGTCCGGGCGATCGACTGCACGGAAGATGGCGAGCGCCTCTACATTTCTTGGGAAGCCTCAAACATCCTAAACGGCAAGCCGATCACGTTTGCCGGCGTCGATCGTTTTCGGCTCGCCAATGGCATGGCCATCGAAGAGCATGTGATCTTCGACTCTGCCGTTCTTCAGCCATCGGGTTGAAACGCCACTCGCCTTTGCTGGTCATTCTTTGCTGGACCAGCGTCGATTGAAGATCACCGCGCCAAACGCGCCGTCCAAGACGAGCGCATACAGCAAAACCAAACGGCCCAGACCATGTGGTCCGGGCCGTTGATATGCGCAGTCTGCGCATAAATTACGCCGCCTTCTTGTCCGCCTTGCCGAAACGGCCATAAAAGGTTTCGCCTTTCGCGGCCATGTCGCGCAGCAGTGCGTTCGGCTTGAACCGCTCGCCATATTTCTGCGCCAGGGCATCGCATTCGGCAACGAATTGGGCAACGCCCAGCCCGTCGATCAGGCTGATCGTGCCGCCGGTATAGGGCGCAAAGCCCCAGCCGAGGATGGAGCCGATATCGGCGTCGCGCGGGTCGGTGATGACGCCTTCTTCAAAGCAGCGCGCGGTTTCCAGCGCCTGGATATAGAGCAGGCGCTTCTTCAGCTCGTCACGCAGTTCGGGCGGGCATTCGGCGATCTTGGTTTCCACAATTTCGGCAAGACCCGGCCAGATGCGCTTCTTGCCGCTCGCATCGGACGGATATTCGTAGAAGCCTTTGCCGTTCTTGCGGCCAAAACGCTCCAGTTTCACCACCATGGTTTCAATGATCGAATCGGCAGGCGTGGCGCGGTACGCATCGCCCAGATCCTTTTTGGTCTGCTGGCGCACCTTATAGCCAAGATCGAGCGCCACCTCGTCATTCATGGCCAGCGGCGGCACGGGCATGCCGGTCATCTTGCCGACATTCTCGATGATCGCGGGCTTCACGCCTTCGGCCAACATCGCGATGCCCTCGCCGACATAGGTGCCAAAGCAGCGCGAGGTGTAAAAGCCGCGGCTATCATTCACCACGATCGGCGTCTTTCGGATTTTCAGCACATAGTCGATCGCCTTGGCGAGCGTTTCCTGCGTTGTTTCCTTGCCCATGATGATTTCAACCAGGCCCATCTTGTCGACGGGGCTGAAGAAATGGATGCCGATGAAATTGTGCGGCCGCACGCTGGCTTGCGCGAGGCCCGTGATCGGCAGGGTTGAGGTATTTGATCCGAACACGGCGTTTTCGGCCAGCTGGGCTTCGGCCTTCTTGGTGACGTCGGCCTTGATCTCGCGGGTTTCAAACACCGCCTCCACGACCAGATCAGCGCCCTTCACATGGGCATAGTCCGTGGTCGGATAAATGAGGGCAAGCACTGCATCGGCCTTGTCCTGCGTCATCTTTCCGCGTGAAATGGCTTTATCCAAGAGCTTTTTGGAATAGTCCTTGCCCTTTTCAGCCGCCTCTTGGCTTTGGTCGATCAACACGGTTTCAATGCCGGCCATCGCCTGCACATAGGCGATGCCCGCGCCCATCATGCCCGCGCCAAGCACCGCGACCTTTTTGATCTCATAGGTGGGAAAGCCCTCGGGCCGATTGGCGCCCTTGCTCAGCGCCTGCATGTTCAAGAACAGCGAGCGGATCATCGCCTTGGCTTGCGGCGTCTGCATCGTCTTGACGAAATAGCGGCTCTCAATGCGCAGCGCTGCGTCCATCGGCACCTGGATGCCTTCATACAGGCAGCTCATGATGTGCTTCTGCGCAGGGTAATTGCCGAAGGTCTGTTTGCCGAGCATCGCATTGCCGCCAATAAAGGCCATGCCGCCGCCGGGCGTATAGGGGCCGTCCTTCACGCGGAAGCCCTTTTCATCCCAGGGCTGCACGGCCTTCGGATTGGAGCTGAGCCATTTGCGGCACGCCGCCACCGCCTCGCCCATCGGCGTGACTTCGTTGATAAAGCCCAGCGCCTTGGCCTCCTGCGGCTTCTTCGGCTCGCCCTGTAGGATCATCATCGCGGCATTCTGCACGCCGATCAGGCGCGGCAAACGCTGCGTGCCGCCGGCGCCTGGCAACAGGCCCACTTTGGATTCCGGCAGGCCAAATTGCGACTTCGGATTGTCGCCCGCCGCGCGATAATGGCACGCCAGCGCAAATTCCAATCCTCCACCCAGCGCCAAGCCTTCCAGCGCAATCGCGATCGGCTTGCCGCACGTTTCCAGCGCGCGGAACGTCCTGTTCAGACTGAAAGCGCCCTCAAACGCGGCTTTCAACGCAGCTTCGGGATCTTGTGCCTCGGCGCCGCGGCCGGCGCCTTGGTTCATTTCGCCAAGATCGGCCCCGGCGCAAAAGCCGGTGGCCTTCCCGGAGGTAAAGATCACGCCCTTGATCGCGTCATCGGTTTTGATCTTGTCGGTGAGTTCGATGATCTCGCGGATCACGCTGGCCGTCAGCGTGTTCATGCTGCGCCCAGGCACATCGAAGGTGATCAGCGCCACGCCATCGGCGCCGAGTTCGAACTTAAAGTTTTCCATCGTACTTCTCCTGAAACCTAAACCGACGCCTTCAAGCGCGCGGCGAATTCCTCGATGCGATTTGCGTAAAACCCTTGCACAGCAGGCATTTCCGCACGCGCGTCCGTAAATGCCGCCGGCGGGCCTGGATCATATTCCAGCGCCAATTGGATGCGCCGCGCCGCTTGCGCGCCGCTCACCTGCGCAACGACAGTCAGCGCGAAATCAATGCCGGCGGTGACGCCGCCACCGGTGATCGTATCGCCGTCGCGCACCACGCGCGCCTGATCAGGGACGGCGCCGACCATCGGCAAAAGATGGTGATAGGCCCAATGCGTCGTGGCGCGCTTGCCGTTCAGCAAACCGGCCGCGCCGAGAATAAAGGCCCCGGTGCAGACGCTGGTGACGTACTTGGCTTCGCCGCCAGCTTTGCGCACGAAGTGGCGTGTCTCTTCATCGTCGATTGCATCCGCGACGCCAAAGCCGCCAGGAACGCAGATCATGTCGAGCTGCGGCGCGGTTGCGAACGTGGCGGTCGGCACAAGCGATAGGCCGCAATCAGATGCCACGGGATCGGACGATTTCGCCAAGATGTGCGTCGTCGCGCCCGGCATGCGATGCAGAACCTGCAGCGGCCCGGTGAAATCGAGCTGGGTGACCTGTGGGAACAGGATGAAACCGATATTCACCGAGCCGCCTCGCAGTTAAACGCGCTCAATAATCGTGGCGGTGCCCATGCCGGCGCCGACGCACAAGGTGGCAAGCGCGGTGGACTTGCCGGTGCGCTCCAGTTCGTCGAGCACCGTGCCCAGGATCATCGCGCCAGTCGCGCCGAGTGGATGGCCCATGGCGATCGCGCCGCCGTTGACGTTCATTTTGTCGTGGCTGATCTTATGGGCCTGCATCATGCGCAGCACGACCGATGCAAAGGCTTCATTCAGCTCGTAAATGTCAATATCGTTCACGGCCATGCCCGCTTTCTTCAACGCCTTGGCGGTGACGAATTCCGGGCCAGTGAGCATGATGGACGGCTCCGATCCGATCGAGGCCATGGCCTTGATCTTGGCGCGCGGCTTCAAGCCCAGCGCTTTGCCCATTTCCAGCGTGCCGATCAGAATGCCGGCGCTGCCATCGACGATGCCGGAGGAATTCCCGGCATGGTGGACGTGATTGATTTCCTCCACTTCCGGATAGCGCTGCATGATCACATGGTCGAAGCCCGGCATCACTTCGCCCTGCATCTTGAAGCTCGGCTCCAGCCCGCCGAGGCTTTGCATGTCCGTGTTCGGACGCACGGCTTCGTCGCGATCCAGGATCGTGACGCCGAGCTGATCCTTCACGCGAATGACGCTTTTGGAAAAGCGGCCTTCCGCCCAGGCTTTGGCCGCGCGCTTGTGGCTTTCGACCGCATAGGCGTCGACATCGGTGCGCGAGAAGCCGTATTTCGTCGCGATCAGATCGGCCGAAATGCCTTGCGGCACGAAATAGGCTTTGAGCGCTATCGCCGGATCGGTCGGCCAGGCGCCGCCGTCAGAGCCCATCGGCACGCGGCTCATCGCTTCCACGCCGCCGCCGATGGCGAGATCGGCCTCACCGCTCATCACCTTGGCCACGGCCATGTTCACCGCTTCCAGGCCCGACGCGCAGAAACGATTAATCTGCACGCCGGCGGTGGATTCGCCCAGCCCCGCATTGATCACCGCGGTGCGCGCGATGACGCTGCCCTGCTCGCCCACCGGCGACACAACGCCGAGCACAACATCATCAACGGCGCCATCCGGCAGGCCGTTGCGGCTTTTCAGCGTTTCCAGAACCTGCGTTGCCAAGGACAGCGCTGTGATTTCATGCAGACTTCCAGTGTTCTTGCCGCGGCCGCGCGGCGTGCGAATGGCGTCATAGATATAGGCGTCAGCCATGGGATCGCTCCAACATTTTCATGCCCGTGCGGCCGGAGGCGCCGCCTTTACCATCCGCTGTCCGCAGCGCTGGGCGAAGCGCCACGGCGGTGAAGTGCTATTCGACGACGACCTCGCCGCGAAACGAATTGGCGATGAAGCACGTCTCATGGGCCTTGTGGTGCAACATCGAAACATCTGCGGCGGACGGCAGAAAATCGCCGCTCCATCCAATCTTCGGTTTCAGCGTCACCCGCGTCACAGCGGTGCGCCCGCGATCGTCCGGCCCCATCACGCCTTCGGCGGTGTCGACATAGTCATCGACCACGAAGCCGCCCCTGCGCGCGAAATCAAGAAAGAACAGCATGTGGCACATGCTTAAAGCCGCGACGAGCATTTCTTCGGGATCGGCGGCGTCTTCGCGCGACAAGGGCGGGCGCACGACGCTGGGCGCAGAGGAGCCCGCGATCGAAATCCCGCCATCAAAACTGATGGTGTGAGCGCGCGAATACTTGCCGTCCTTGAACGGCTGGTCGCCACGCGACCAGGACACTGTGGCGGTGTAGACGCCGCTCATCTCACAGCGTCCGCGCAATCAGCATTTTCATGATCTCATTGGCGCCGCCATAGATCCGCTGAACACGCGCATCGCGGAACATCTGGCCGATCGCCATTTCGTTCATGTATCCCCAGCCGCCATGCAATTGCAGGCATTCGTCGACCATCTTGCACTGGATGTCTGACACCCAATACTTCGCCATCGAAGCGGTGGCGGCGTCGAGTTTGCCTTCCAGCAACAAATCCGTGCACCAATCGCAGAACACACGCGCAATGGTAGTTTCGGTTTTGGCTTCGGCGAGCTTGAACTGGGTATTCTGGAAATCCCACACGGTTTTGCCAAACGCCTTGCGGTTCTTGACATAGTCAACGGTGACGGCGAGCGCGCGCTCCATCATCGCCACGCCCTGCAGGCCGATCTGCAAGCGCTCAGACGGAAGCTGCTGCATCAGCTGATAGAAGCCCTGGCCTTCGTCTGACCCCAGAAGATTGGTCATCGGCACGCGCACTTCGTCGAAGAAAAGTTCAGACGTGTCTTGCGCATCCTGGCCGACCTTGTCGAGATTTCGGCCGCGGCGGAAGCCGTCGACTTCGTCGGTTTCGACAATCAGCAACGAAGTGCCGGCCGCGCCCTTGGTCGGGTCGGTCTTGCACACCACGATGATGAGGTTTGCGGTCTGGCCATTGGTGATGAAGGTTTTCGAGCCGCTGATGACATAGTGATTGCCGTCGCGCTTGGCGGTGGTTTTCACGCCCTGCAGGTCTGAGCCCGCGCCCGGCTCCGTCATCGCGATGGCGCCGACCAATTCGCCGGACGCCATGCGCGGCAGCCATTTTCGCTTTTGCTCTTCGCTGCCGTACTCGAAAATATAGGGCGCAACGATGGCGTTGTGCAAAGAGGCGCCGAAGCCATCGACGCCCATCTTGCCCATGACGTCGATGAACACGGCCTCGTGCGCGAAATTGCCGCCCATGCCGCCATATTGTTCCGGCGCCGACAGACACAAAAGGCCGGCTTTGCCCGCTTCCCGCCACATCTCGCGATCAACGACGCCGTTTTCGCGCCAGGTCTTCATCCGGCCTTCTGGCGCATGGCGGGTGAAAAACTCCTGCACGGATTTCTCGAAGATCCGCATTTCGTCGCTGTCGCGCCATTTCGGCGTGGGCAAGTTGAGAGGGCTTTGCATGACGTCTCCAAATGTCGGAAGGCGGATGATCAGAACGCCGCTGCTTCGAGCGCCATCAGGCTGTCTGCGCCGGCCTGTACTTTGGCCAGATGCGCCGCAGTTTCCGGCACGATCCGATCGATGAAATAGCGGCCGGTCTTGATCTTGTTGGCGTAGAACGGATCGGCTGCTGTTTCCTTGCCGTGCGCCACTTTCGCCATCCGCGCCCACATATAGGCAAGCGCGGTGATGCCGAACAGGCGCAGATAATCAGTGGAAGCCGCGCCCGCATTGTCGAAGTTCGACATCCCGTTCTGCATCAGCCAATTGGTGCCTTCCTGCAGGCGGGCCTTGGCGGTTTTCAGGCCTTCGATGAACGGCGCAAGTGCGACGTCGGTCTGATTTTCACCAATAAATTCATCAACTTCATTGAAAAAGGTGAATACCGCGCGCCCGCCATTGGCGGCGAGCTTGCGACCGACGAGATCGAGCGCCTGGATCCCATTGGCGCCCTCATAGATCATGGCGATGCGGGCATCGCGCACGAACTGGCTCATGCCCCATTCTTCGACATAGCCGTGGCCGCCAAACACCTGCTGGGCATTGGTGGCGTTCTCATAGCCCTTGTCGGTGAGATACGCCTTCAGGATCGGCGTCATCAGGCCCATATAGTCATCGGCCTTCTGGCGCACGGCCTCATCCGGGCTCTTGTGCAGAAGATCGGCATACAGCGCAGTCCAGAAGATGAAGGCGCGCGCGCCTTCATTGAAGGTGCGCGCATCCATCAGCATGCGCCGCACATCGGGATGCACAATGATCGGATCGGCTTGCTTATCCGGCGCTTTGGCGCCGGTGAGGCTGCGGCCCTGGATGCGATCCTTGGCATAGGCGGCGGCGTTTTGGTAGGCAATTTCGGACTGACACAGCCCCTGCATCGCCACGCCCAAGCGCGCTTCGTTCATCATCACGAACATCGCGTTGAGGCCCTTGTTCTCGGCCCCGACCAGCCAACCGGTCGCTTCGTCATAGTTCAGCACGCAGGTGGCGTTGCCGTGAATGCCCATCTTTTCTTCGATCTTGCCGCAGCTGACGCCATTGCGCTGGCCGGGCGAACCGTCCGGGTTCGGAATAAATTTCGGCACGATGAACAGCGAAATGCCTTTGGTGCCGGCCGGCGCGCCTTCAATGCGAGCGAGCACAAGATGGATGATGTTTTCGGCCAGATCGTGCTCGCCAGCGGAAATGAAAATCTTCTGGCCGCTGATCTTGTAAGAGCCATCGCCGACCGGCACGGCCTTGCTGCGCAGCATGCCGAGATCGGTGCCGCAATGGGGCTCCGTCAGGTTCATGGTGCCGGTCCATTGGCCGCTGGTGAGCTTGTGGAGATAAAGCTCCTTCTGCTCATCGCTGCCAAAGGCGTGCAGCGCCGAATAGGCGCCGTGCGAGAGGCCCGGATACATCACAAACGCCATATTGGCGCTCGACATCATTTCGTTGACGCCCATCGCCAGCACATGCGGCAGGCCTTGGCCGCCATAGGTCGGGTCAGACGACAACGCACCCCAGCCGCCTTCGACCCATTGCTTGTAGGCGTCGATAAAGCCCTTCGGGGTGGTCACGCTGCCATCAACATTGCGCAGGCAGCCCTCGCGGTCGCCGCTGAAGTTCAGCGGATGCAGCACGTTCTGCGCAAACTTCGCGCCCTCTTCCAGGATCTGATCGATCACGTCGTAACTGGCGTCGGAAAAGCCTTCGAGATTGGCGTATTTCTCGATCTGCAGGAGGTCTTTCAGGACAAACTGCATGTCGCGAACGGGGGCGTTGTACACCGGCATCGTGCTTCCTCCAGCCAGTTCAAGAAATGCGGCGATCTCCTCGGCGGATCGTCCGGGTTCGGATTAGGACGCGTCGCCCAACCGGCGACGGGCTTCTTTCTCGAAGGCGCGTGCAGCCGCCACGCCGGCCGCGGGGGCCACTTCGGCGAGCTTGCCTTCGAGAAATTTGATTCCATCCGACAGCGACTTAATCGCGCCTTCGATGTCTTCGCGCTGCGATTCAAGCGCCACCATCCGGTTGCGGAATTTCTTGAGCGCGGCGGTCATCTGCGCGCGCTGGCCATCGCCGAGATCATAAAGATCCAGGATTTCGCGAATTTCCGAAAGCGGCAGACCGACGCGCTTGCCGCGCACAATCAATTGCAGCCGGCCGCGATCGCGCGCGCCATAAACCCGGTTCAGCCCGTCGCGTCGGGGCTTCAAAAGCCCCTTGTCCTCGTAGAAGCGCAGGGCGCGCGGAGTTACTTTGAACTCCCGCGCCAGTTCCGAAATCGTCCATGTCCGGTCGGTCTTGGCCATCGCGCTCACCTTAGGGCAAACCCAGCGACATGCAGATAACTGCCGTTGACGCGAACGTCAAGTAATCGCCCCAATTACATTTATGTTTGGTTTAGCGGCGTTAAGAAGATTTCGTGACAGTCGCCCTTAGGGAAGGACGCCGTTGCGGAAAGCACGTCTGACGCGGTCGATTAGGCCGCCATCATCTGCTTCATCTTCTGCGCCAGCGTGGATGCGCCGACCGGCTTCGACATCACCGCCGCCATCGGCAGATCGGCGATCATCTTGGCGACGCTTTCGGGCGCATAGCCGGTGAGGAACAGCACCTTGGCGCCGCCGAGCAGTTCAACGCCGGCCGCCTTGACCATTTCCGGCCCGGTCATGATCGGCATCGAGATGTCGGAAATAATCAGGTTGAAGCCCTTCTTGTCGGCGCGCAGGATTTCGAGCGCCGCCTCGCCGTCTTCGGCGCATGTGATTTCAAACCCAAAGGCCGCCAGATTGCGCACGGTGGAGCTGCGCACGTCCTCATCGTCTTCGACAAACAGGATGCGGCCGCGGCCCGACACATCGACCGGCTTGCGCTCCAGGCGGGCGCGTTCGCGCTGCGCCATCTCGGCCAATTCATCCGTGTTCGGACGATAGGCCGGCAGAAAGACGCGAAACGTCGTGCCCTTGCCGAGCTTGCTGTCAAAAAAGATGTAGCCGCCTGACTGTTTGATGATGCCATAACTGGTGGCCAGGCCCAGACCCGTGCCCTTGCCGGGATCCTTGGTGGAATGGAACGGGTGGAAGATCTTGTGCTGATCTTCCGCGCTGATGCCGCAGCCGCTATCGGCAACTTCGATCTGCACATAGTCGCCGTCTTCCACCGGCACCGCGCCGGCCCATTGGCGAATATCGCCTGCCGTGATCGCAGAGGTGCGCAGCGTCATGACGCCAACGCCATTGAGCCCCTCTTTGCCGGTCATCGCGTCGCGGGCATTGGACACGAGGTTCACCAACACACGCTCCAACTGGGCCTTGTCGGCGCGCAGATAAGGCAGGTTTTGGCCATGCTGCACCTCGACACGCACCGCATCGCCGGCAAGCCGGCGGGCAAGTTCATGCATCTGCTGCACAAAGCCCGCGACCTCAAACGTCTCGACGCGGAAGGTTTGTTGGCGGGCATAGGCGCGCAGCATTTCGCTCAATTCCTTTGCCCGCAGTGCATGGATATTGATCTGGTTCAGTTCGGCGTAATCGGGATCGCCATAGGGATGGCGCAGCAGCAGATAGTCCGTCGTCTGCATCATTACAGTCAGCAGATTGTTGAAGTCATGCGCGACGCCGCCGGCGAGCAAGCCGATTTCGCGCATCTTCTCGCTCTGCGCCAGACGCTGTTCGAGTTCGCGCTGTTCGGCAACATTGATCATGTAAGCCAGGGCGCGGCCATCGCCCATGCGCACGATATGCACATGCACCGCCACCGGCGGATCGGCCGCCAAGGTCAGATCGACCGCCTGGCCATGGCTAATTTTGCGCAGCCGCGCGGACAATGCGTCCGGGCCTTCGCTGGCCTCAAACAAATCCGCAAAACTGGCGCCGGGCAAAGCCGCGCCTTGCGCCAGCTCCATCAGCGCCGGATTGGCGTCGAGGATCGCCGCCGCAGACGGATCGCCGCCATCCAACAGCGCCGCCCCATAGGGGGCGTGGCGGAAAAACGCTTCAATGGGTTCGGCGTCACGCCCGACGCTGGGCGCTGCCGCGCCCCCCGCAACGTCGGCCGCATCGAGCAGAACCACAATTCGGCAGGCGCCGTCGCCATCGCCCCCGGGCCAGGCGCTCAAAGCCTGCGCCGGCAATGAACGACCATCAACCGTGCGTAGCGTGATCGCCGTGCGCGCACTGCTGTTAGCGCGTCGATCGCGGCGCAGCAGGCGCTGCGGGTCTTCAGCGATCAAATCGCGCAGCTTCAGCCCCGCCGCATCATCCAGACCAATGGCGACGCGCAGCGGCGCATTCATGAACACGATCGCGCCATCGGCGCGCACCGCTATAAAGCCGGCGGGCGCTTCTTCAATCAACTGATCAGCAAGCGCGGCGTTAGCGTTCCCTGCATCGACCTGCAGCGGCCGCAGCCGCCACAACACCCTGCCCGCGGGCATTGGGCCCACGCTTGCTTCAAACCGGGAAGCTGGCTGGCCAGGCTTCAGATTGGCCGGCGGCAAATGCTCGGCCCGCCGCTCCCCGGCGCCGGCGGCGCGCGCCAACCGATACATCGGCGCGCTTAATGCCGGGTCGGCGCCGAACAAATGATCGACCATCGGGGCGCGATCGCCATCGATCAGCGCTTCACAGGATTTCGCCAAGTCCAGATAGGCTGCATTGGCGGCCAGGACGGCGCCATGGCGGTCGCTGACCATGGCCGGTTCGCCGATCGCGTCGAGCACAGAGAACTCCGCCCGCACTGCCGACAGAGAAGCGTGCTCGGCCGCGCCGCGCTCTGGAAACAGGCCGACATCGCGGCCGCGACCACGGCCCATCCACAAGACGAACGCAGCGCCCAAGGCCGCAAGGCCGATAATCAGGATGCCGCCAAGCCGGCCAACGCTTTCCCCGGCCGTCAAGGCAACGCCTCCGGCAACTGCAGCGGTGGCGAGCGCGGCCCAAAACACCAAACGCTGCGCATCAAGCCGCCCAGCGGATTTGGGCTGGCTGGCGGGCGGGAACTGGGGGGCCGGAATAGTCATTTGGGGGCAGCCTGCATCATCGGTGCGACTTTAAACCCGATTCGGGCGCGAACGCGCAGGGCGGCGGCGTTTGGCGATACGCATGACCACGCCGATAACCTTGGCGACGGCCTCATAATGCTGGCGCGGAATGGGCTCTTCGAGCTCGACAGTGGCAAACAAAGCCCGCGCAAGCGGCGGATCTTCGATCATCGGGATGCTGTGCTCTTCGGCCACCGCGCGGATGGCGAGCGCCACGTCGTCGACGCCCTTGGCGAGGCAAATCGGCGCCGGGGTGGTGTCGTCATATTTCAGCGCGATGGCGTAGTGGGTCGGGTTGGTGATCACCAGGGTCGCGTCCGGCACGCGTTGCATCATCCGTTGCGCGCCGCGCTGCATGCGGATTTGGCGCAGTTTGGCTTTCACTAGCGGATCGCCATCGGCGTTGCGAAATTCGTCACGCAGTTCGGTGCGCGTCATGCGCTGGCGCTTGGTGAAGGCTTGCCGCGTCATGATGTAATCAATGCCGGCAATCGCGCCAAACGCGATCAGACTGATGATGACGAGATGAACGAGCTTTTCCTGCGCCAGCGCCCAGAAAGCCGCAATGTCCATCGACGCGATCTGCTCCAGCTCACCGCCCTGCGGCCACACCGCCCAGGTCAGCGCCACGCCGACAAGCACGACCTTGAACACCGCCTTGGCCAGATTGCCCCAACCGGCCGGCCCAAAGATGCGGCCAAAGCCTTCAATGGGGTTCAACCGGCTGAGCTGCGGCTTCATGCGCTCCGATGAAAAGGCCGGGCGGTCTTGCACGTAGCGGCTGAAGATCGCCGCCGCCGCCAGCGCCAAAAACACCGTGCCGGTCGCTGCAAAAATTGCCACGCCCAGCTTGCCCATCAACACCATCAAGGCGTCGCCGTCCGTGTTGTACAAATGGGCGTTGCCGAGCATCGCTTCGCCCATATGGCCGATGGCGCCGGCCATCGGCCCGGCATTGGAAACCAGCACCAGCGCGCCCACCGCCAGCATCAGCCAGGTGGTCGCCTCCATCGAATACATGACGTCACCCTTGTCGCGCGCATCATCGAGTTTCTTCTGGGTGGCGTCTTCTGTCTTGTCATCATCTTCGGGTTTCTCGGCCATGTCTGGCTCCTATCGAAGATTGGCGGCAAACTGATCCATCCGGTCGATCAGGATCAACATGCCGACCGACAATGTCAGCGCAAGGATCATATAACCGCCGAGCAGCGCGAGCGGCTGGGACACGAAAAACACTTGGATTTGCGGCGCCAAACGCGACAGCACGCCAAGCCCCGCGCGAAAAACGAGACCGACCATCATCATCGGCGCAGCAATCTGCACACCGATCAGCGTCGATTGGCCTACCGCTTCTACGGCCCATTCCGTTGCGTCGGGGATCGGCAGCGCAACGCCGGGTTTGAACACGGTATAGCTGGCGACAAAGCCTTTGATGAATTCGTGATGCAGGCCAGTGGCGAAAATGAGCGTCGCGCCCATCAGGCCGAGAAAAACGCCGATGATCTGTCCGGCCTGGGTCATGGTCGGATCGTTGATTTGAGCAAACGATAAGCCGGTTTCCGCGCCGATGATTTGGCCCGCCGTTGCCAGCGCCGCAAACAGGATGCGCGCGATGATGCCGATCATCAGCCCGATCAGCACCTCGCTGATGATCAGGCCAAAAGCGGCGTCAAGAGCCTTGGGCGCGGCGGGCAAGACATCAGCCAAGGCCGGCGCCAAAATCGTTGCGATCACCAGGGCGAAGGTCAGCCGGATGCGCGGCGGCACGGACGGCTCCGAAAAGCCCGGCAGCACGGTCAAAATCGCCCCGATCCGCGCAAACAGGATCGCTGCGTGCCACAACGGAAAACCGAAGAGCGTGACCTGCTCCAAATCAGTAGGCCGCGATGCGCTGGAATATCTCCTGCGTAAAGCGCCCCAGCATTGCGCCCATGATCGGCAGGAAGACCAAAAGCGCCAGGAAGATCGCCAGAATTTTCGGCACAAACACCAGAGTTTGTTCCTGGATTTGGGTCAGCGTTTGCAACAGGGACACGCCGAGCCCAACCACCAGCCCGACCAGCATCACCGGCGCCGAGATCAGCACCGTCAACCACAAGGCTTCGCGTCCGAAATCGAGCACTTCCGCGCCTGTCATGGGACTCTCCTCAACCGTCACCCGGCAAAAACTGCCGCGCTGGTTAAAATGTCATTAACCACATGGTCTCTCGCGGCAGGCGCGCGCTATGGTCAGTGGCCGCGCGCCCGCTATCTTGGTCACAGCTAAAGGGAGTCGGCGCGATGCGGATGCGGTATCTGATCTTGAGTTTGGCGATCGCGGCGTGTGCGCCGTCAGCGCCGCCCGCCCCAGCGCAAGAAACGGCGGCGCCAGCTGCCGGATATGCCCGCGACGGCCTCACATTTCCCAAGCCTGATCGCCCCGTGGCCTCGATTGTCGGGCCCCACACCCGCGACGAATCTGAACGCGATAAAGACAATGAAGGCATAAAGCTGATGGACGCCGCTGACGCGCGCATCAACATGAAGGTGGCCGATATTGGCGCGGGGGCCGGCTATCTGACCTCTTACCTGTCGCGCCGCGTCGGGCCGGAGGGCCGCGTGTTGGCGCAAGACGTGATGTCGGCGCATTTAATTTTGCTGCGCACGCGCATTGAACGTGAAGGCTTGAAAAACGTCACAGTCTCAATGGGCGGCTATGACGACCCTCGCCTGCCGCACGCCAGCACTGACCTCGCCATGCTGGTCCGGATGTATCACGAGATCGATCAGCCTTATGGCCTGATGTGGCGGCTGCGCGCGAGCTTGAAGCCCGGCGGCCGGGTGGCGATCAATGATGTCGACCGCCCCACCCGCGACCATGGCACACCGCCGGCGCTGCTGCGCTGCGAATTGGCCGCCGTCGGCTATCGGGAAGTCAGCTGGACCGAGCTTGGCCCCGAAATCGGCTATGTTGCCGTGTTTGAGCCTGTCGGCCCCGCGCCAGATCCCGCCAGCATCAAACCGTGCAAGGCGCGTTAACCCCGTCGCTTTGCCAGATTTCAAGGCTTTGCGCGTAAACCAAGAACCTCAAAAAGAGGCCCGCGATGTTTGACTTTTTGCTCGCGCCCATCCGCCGGCTCAGCGCCGTGATCGACGCCCTGTTTCCGCCGCCAAGCCTTTATGGCGGCGCGCTGGATGTGCGCTTCTAGACACTGTCAAAGCGCCGCCCGAAAGGCTCAAGCGGCAGACGCAAAACGATCGTCAGCGTACTCACCGTTCGATAGAAACCGATGAGCATCAACATTTCGAGCAGCGCTACGTCGCTATAGTGCGCGCTCAATTGCGCCCACAGCGCATCATCGACTTTATCGCCGGCGAGCACGCCGTCACACAACTCGATGAGAAGGCGTTCTTGCGCTGTCCAAACGTGGTCGTCTGGCGCGCCTCGCACAGTTGCGGCAAGCGCTGAATCATCCAGCCCGACCCGCGCGGCGAAGAACGCCGCATGCACGCCCCATTCATATTCGCTGCCGCTGCGCCCAGTGACGCGATGGATAATGATCTCGCGCTGGCGCAGGCTAAGCTGACCTTTGTCGAGCAGGCCTGCCCCCATGAAACGGCCAAACAACCGCGGATCGCGCGCCAGAGTTGTGAACAGCACAAGCGGCGGCACGCCCAGCGGCATCACCTTTTCCAGCTGCGCGGTCATCGCGTCAGAAAATGGCGGCTCAGCAGCTTTGATGCGAGGTGCTGACATCTTGACGTCTCCAAGCTATGTTTTTCATAGTAACGATTGCTACGGAAAAGATAGCGTGTCAATTCTACGTCCAGGCCGCACAGTGCGCGGTTCGCGCTCTGGCCGGCCGATCATGGCGGCGTTCGATCTGCTCGGCCGGCGCATGGCGCTGCGGATTATTTGGGAACTGCGCGACCGTCGGCGGCTCAATTTCCGCGCGCTGCAAGACGCCGCAGAGACCAATCCGAGCGTTCTCAACACCCGGATCGGCGAACTTCGCGAAGCCGGTCTCGTGGACCACGATGGCGCGGGCTATGGCCTGACCTCGCTTGGGGCCGAGCTTCTTGAAAAGCTCGCCCCCCTTCACGCCTGGGCGGAGGCCTGGGCGCGTAAGACCGGCGCAGCAAGCTAGGTTGGTATCGGCGGGCCGGTGGAAAAGCTCTCCACCAGCGAACCCGCCACCAGCCGCCAGCCGTCCACCAGCACGAAGAAGATTAGCTTGAACGGCAAGCTGATCGTCACCGGCGGCACCATCATCATCCCCATCGCCATCAGCAGCGAGGAGACCACCAGGTCGATGATGAGGAACGGGATGAACAACATGAAGCCGATCTCGAAGGCGCGCCGCAGCTCCGAAATCATGAACGAGGGAATGACGATGCGCAGCGGCAATTCCTCTGCGCTGGCCGGCGGCGTTTCCAGCCGCGCCATGCCGATAAACAGCGCCAGATCATCTTCGCGGGTGTGCTTGAGCATGAAGGCGCGCACCGGCTCCGCGATGCGCGGATAGGCCTCCGTCAGCGACATATCCTCATCCATCACGGGCTTGATTCCGGCTTGATACGCGGCCTCCCAGGTTGGCTGCATCACGAAGGCGGTGAGGAAAATCGCCAGCGACACCAGCACCACATTCGGCGGCGCCTGCTGCAAACCAATGGCCGTGCGCAGCAAGGACAGCACCACCACGATGCGCACAAAACACGTCGTCATGATCAGAATCGACGGCGCCAGCGACAAGACCGTGATCAAAGCGGCCAGCTGCAACACCCGTTCAGTCAGCCCCGCCCCGGTGCCGAGATTGATATTGATCGCCGGGCCGGTCTGGGCTTCGGCAACGCCGCCGATGAAGAACACCGCAAAGGCAAAGATTACTGGCGCCAGCAATCCGGCGCCCAGCAGGGCGAATGTCAGGCGCGGCTTCAAACCGGGATCGCGGGTCATGGCGTTGGCCCCACGGGCGGCGCGGGCGGCTCTGGTTTGGCCGGGCGCAAGCTGACCGGGCGATCGCCAAACGGCGACAGGATCAAGAGATGCTCTTCATCATCGACCCGCACGAGCGCGAGCTGGCGGCGCGGATCGAGCACCAGGCGCTCCACCACCTTCATTCGCCGCTGGGCGCCGGCCGCCCCGGCCTGGATCATGCCCAAGCGGCGGGCGATCACGGCGGCAAGCCCGATCAATGCCAGGGTGGCGCCTAGCGCAAACAGCGCCCGCAGCCAATCGGTCCATTCCATGACGCGCCTTCCTTCTGATGGCGCCTTCTCGAAACCGTGAGTCGGCGCGCTTGGCCAGATTAAGCCAGCATTAACCAAACCGGTCTGAAGTCACATTCACATGAACGAGGCCCGTCCGTGGACCTACTGAACACCGGCTATTTCTCAATTCTGCGCCAGCGCCTCGACTTTCTGGGCGAGCGCCAGAAGCTGGTTGCGGAGAATCTGGCCAATGCCTCCACGCCCGGCTACCGCCCGCGCGACCTTGACACCAAGGCCTTTGAGCGCGCCCTCGAATCACAGGCGCGGACCGTCAGCGGCGGGCGCCTCGCCATGGCGCGCACCAATGAGGGCCATATGCCACAAGTGCGCGGCGTCACAGCCCATGCCCGCACCGAGAAGATAAATGACGCCGAAGTCACCATCGACGGCAACGCCGTGGTGATCGAAGATCAAATGCTTAAGGCCGCCGAAACGCGGCTGGCCTATGAAACCAGCCTTGCCATGTATCAAAAAGGCCTGCAGCTTGTGCGCACCGCCGCGCGCGCGCCGGGCCGCTAAAGAAGGAGACGCCCCATGAGCGATATCGGCTCTACCATTGCAGTTGCCGCCAGCGGGATGCGCGCCCAGACCGTGCGGATGCGGATCGCGGCGGAGAATATCGCCAACGCCAATTCCACCGGCATGACGCCGGGCGCCGACCCCTATCGCCGCCGCACGCCGCTGTTGGAAACAACCAAGATGCCAGAAACCGAAGCGCGCGGCGTGCGCGTGGTTGGCGCACGTCCCGACGACAGTGCGTTCCGTCTGCAGTTCAACCCGACCCATCCGGCCGCGGATGAGAACGGCATGGTGAAGCTGCCCAATGTCGACAGCCTGGTTGAAATGATGGATATGCGCGAAGCGGCGCGCGCATACGAAGCGAATCTGAGCATCATCGACACTGCGCGGCAGATGTCGTCGCGGGCGCTGGATTTGCTGCGCCGGTAATTGGAGTAGACCATGGCGATCGACGCACTCTCCGGCGCAAAAATTTACGCCGCGACCGCCAAGGCGATGCAATCGGCAGGCGGCGCAGAAGGCGGCGACAAGGTCGATTTCGGCGGGCTGGTGCAGAACGCTGTGCAGAATGTGCAAAAGGCGGCAGCGACCGCCGAAAGCTCCGGCATGGCGGCCGCGGCCGGGCGCGCCGATCTGGTCGATGTCGTTACCGCGATTGCAGCGGCTGAGACCTCGCTGGAAACCGTGATGGCGGTGCGCGATCAGGTGATCCAGGCCTATCAGGAAATCCTGCGGATGCCGATCTAGCAGGCCGCGGAAATAGTCCAAGTGCAAGGTGGAATTTTCCCCGAGGCCTGCGCATGTATCGATTTGATCGCGATTTTCCGGCATTTTCGGAGGAAGTTTGCCGCTTTGGGGCGATTTTGCGCGGATTCTGGGCTTGATCACGCTGCAGCGAGCAGCTTTGGCAACCGGATCAGGTTGCATGCAGCGGCAGTGAGCGTGAAGGTCCAGGCGACACGTTT
>JBEIHY010000065.1:0-18786 GCA_040381035.1 Hyphomonadaceae bacterium | reverse complement strand
GGCAAAGCCCCTGCGTGTACGCGCGCGCGAAATCGCAAGCTTTTTGACCAACTTCCCAAGGAACCTTGCAAATCCGAATACTTCAAATCCGACGAAACAACCGCATTCCTGGGGCCTTCAGCGTTTTTCACGGGCGACGAGATGTAGTTGCCAAGCTCCGAGTCAAGATATGTTCCTGCCGCGTCAAACGAGAACGCGCCTCCGAGTTCAAACGCTGCATCGCGTTCGGAGCCAGCAAAGGGCGGGTCGATCAAACTGGGCCGATCAAACCGCCGCGCGGCGTCTGTTTGAGGCGTGAGGGGGACTGCCCGTGTGCTTGTCTTGCCGCTGCCACTCACGTGCTCCGTTGGCGCAGGACGACCGGAAACGACTTGAGCTGCAGGAACACGGTTGAGCGGGCCCATTCATCTGCCGCCTTCTCCGGCGCCAGTTCGAGGCCCTCGCAAGCAATCGTTTGCAGCAGCGCCTGCGTCAGCATCTGCGCCATGTGCCGGCCGGGGCATATCTGTGAGCCTCCGCCAAAACTCGTTACCGCGGCGCTGTTGCGGGTGAGATCATAGGTTTCCGGCGCCGGGAAGGCGGCAGGATCGTGATTTCCTGCCGCCCACATCATCGCCACACGCGTATGTTTCGGAATGAGAAAGCCGTTATGAAAAACATCGTCTGAGGTGTAGCGCTTGAAGATCAGCGCCACCGGCTGTAAGCGCAGTGCCTCGGCGATGGCGGCCGGCCAAAGCGAGGGCATGCGTTCGAGCTGCGCAAGGACCTCAGGTCGATGGGCCAGCACGTGGGCGACGCTGGTTGCCGTGGTCGCGACGGTGTGAAATCCATCGATCAGGAGCCCCGCCAACATCTTGCCCGCGCTCTTGGGCACGATGCCCGCGTATGCGGGATCGTCGACGAGGTCCAGCTGAGCCAACCCGCTGTCAAGCGCAGCCAGAATCGGATGAGGCTGGTGGGCAAGACTGCGCCGCGCGGCGCGTTCAAGGATGCTCATATATGCGGCGAACGCATCGTCGGTGGCTTGAAACGCTGCGGGCGTGTCGAAGCGTACGAAAACCGCCGACATGGCGCGTACGAGCGCGGTCACCGCAAGAGCCTCATGCTCGCTCAATCCGACGATGCGCGTCCAGAACGCCACGACAAATCTTTCGGCAATGTCGCGAGTGAAGTCGATACGCTGGTCTCGTGGGGTTGCAGCGAGCGTTTGGACGGCGATGGAGCGCGCGAGGTCGATCATTGACGGCGCCGCTTTTGGACCAATCTGGCCCAGCGTCATTCGGCGCAGAGGCGCGCGGATGGGGTCGTTGTTGAAGAAGAACTGGTTGGCGAACCCATCCGCGATTGCCTGACCTGTGGTGCTACTGCTGGCGCTTTCGCCGAACCCAAATCTCCTTGCCGCTGCGGCCATCTGCGCACTGAGCACGCCACTGGGAACATTGCCCATGGCGGGCATCACCGCCAGGGCGCGCAGATCCGCATGACGAAACACCACCAATTCATCGTCGTCGGTGCGCAGAAACTGCGGCTCTGGTTTTGCGAACACGGTTCGGCAGAAATCCAGAAAACCCTGATGGCCCGGCTTGAAGTTGAACGCCTCAATGTTTGTCAGGTCCGACACGACCAGCCGCACAGGTTCCGAACCGGTATCAGGGTCTTGCCCCGACCTGTTTCTTCCCGTCATGCTTCTTCACCTTTCCCCGTTGCTGGCAGCGGCGCACTTTTGCCGCCACCGCGGGTACGGTGACAGCATCGTGGAGCTAGATTTTTGCTGCGCGGCTAGAAGTTGAAGCCAACTCGGACCTCGCCGGTGCGAGGCGCGCCGTAACTATCATACACGCCTGAGAATAATATATCCGCGCGCTGTACTCTGCAAAGTTCATCGATCAGATTGCGACCTACGATCACGTCCTTCTCGCAAGAGCACTTCTGACGGGGTCTGTTCACGCTCTGCCGTCAACTTGCGCAGTTGGGCCGCGAGTTCTTCAAACGAGGCCTCGGGTTCCACGCTCAAGGCTTGGCGGAGGATTTCGCGGTGCTCTGCCTCGGTGGAGCGGCCATGGCGCTGGGCCCGGCGTTTTAGTCGGGCGACCAATTCCTCGTCGAGATTGCGCACATGAAGGCTTGTGGCCATGACGGACCCCGTGTCTCAATCATCAGTGATATCAACGATGCCATTGCTATTACTTAATCGACGACACAGCAACCGTAGCTTAGACATGAAGCCGCGCCTCGATGAAGGCCGCGATGTCGGCATACCGGTATTTCACCGTTTGGCGGCTTGTTCCCCGGCGTGCAATTTTGACCCCTTCGTTGGGGTGATCGGCGTCGAAAAATGACCCCTCATCCTTTTCTGTTAGGCGCGATCGCTGGGCGTGAGAGCAGCGATCGGGATCAGGATGCACGGCACGGCCAAGATCGCGTTAGACGACCGGGCTTGAGGCAAAAGTCGCTCCGGCGCGCCAAAGCGGGCGGACGGCGGCGAACGCTTCACGCTGAAAGCGCTGGCCGACGTTAACGGACACTTTGAAATCTGAAAGCCGATCACCGAACAAGATCGAGTTCGGGGCTCGCTGGGAAGCGTCAAATACGCGCCCATCTCAGTCCGGCTTAAGCCGCCGCTCGACGAGATGCACCCAGGCTTGGGCGCCGATGGGAATAAGGTCGTCGTTGAAGTCGTAGCTGGGATTGTGCAGGACGCAGGGGCCGTGCCCATGGCCGCCCGGGCGATGCGCGCCTTCGCCGTTGCCGATCATGAAATAGCAGCCGCGTTTGGCCTCCAGCATGAAACTGAAATCCTCCGCCGCCGCGCTGGGCGTGAAGGTCTCGACGGCATTGGCGCCGGCGAGAGATTCCAACGCGTTCCGTACAAATGCCGCTTCGCCTGGATCATTCACGGTGGGCGCGCACTTTACCTCGAATTGCACTTGGACTGTCACGCCAAACGCCGCCCCGACGCCGGCGCTGATCGCGCGAATGCGTTGCTCCATAAAGCGGGTTGTCGCCGTGCTGTAGGTTCGCACGGTGCCCTTTATGATCGCGCCGTTGGGAATGACATGGATCGCTTCGCCGGCCTGCATCACGGTGACCGAGAGAACGGCGGCCTCCGAAGGCGGAAGGTTGCGCGCAACGATTGTTTGCAGTGCAGTCGCAATCTGGCAGGCGGGTTGAATCGGATCGATGGACAAGTCCGGCATCGCGGCGTGCCCGCCTTTACCGGTGATCTCGATTACAAACTCGTTGCATGAGGCCATCATTGGGCCGGGCGCAACGGCGAAAGACCCGACGGGCAGGTTGGGCCAATTGTGCGCCCCGAACATGGCCTCCATCGGAAAGCGCTCAAAGAGGCCATCTTCGATCATGCGCAACGCGCCGGTCCCGCGCTCTTCCGCCGGTTGAAAGACGAGGTACACCGTCCCGTCAAAGACGGCGTGGGCTGCCAGATGCTTCGCCGCCGCCAGCAGCATGACGGTGTGACCATCGTGGCCGCACGCATGCATGCGTCCGGCAATTCGGCTTGCGTGCGCAAAGGTATTGTCTTCCTCGATAGGCAGTGCGTCCATGTCCGCGCGCAGGCCGATCGCGCGGGGCGATGCGCCTTTGCGAAGAACGCCGACGACGCCGCTTCCGCCCACACCCGTCACGGTCGTAATGCCCCAACGTTGCAGCAGATCGGCGACGATGCCGGCCGTGCGCTGCACCTCAAAGCCCAATTCCGGATGGGCATGCAGGTCGCGGCGGACCTTCACCATCGCAGGCGCTTCAGCGCGAATGCGGGGATCCACAGTGAGCATCAGAAGGCATCCGTTTGGGGCAGCGCGAAAGGGGTGGGATCGCAAAAACGCTTGAGCGCATTCGACATGATGCGCCCGGCGCCATCATGCTCGTCAAGGGCAAGCGCGAAATACACCGAGCCGGCCGAAAGCGTCGCCCCGCCAGCCGGCGTTTCGAAAAAAGTCAGGTCCGCGCGCAGCGGATCATCCGCATCCAGAACGGTGTGGGTCAATCGTTCCTCGTTGACGGGGCAGAGGCTTGCGCTGAACGGCTCTGAGCGCGCGACAACCAAAGCGTTGGGGGCCGTGCCGAGCGATGTGTCCGCGCGGTCCAATTCGTAGCCCGCAGCAGCACCCAGCCCCGCGTGCGGATGGCCAAAGGTCTCGCCCTCCACGCCCGCAAAAAGGAACGCCGCGCGCGGATTGCTTGCCGCGCTTGTTTTGCGATAGGGCTGGCTTTCCACGCCATCGCCTTGGGCCGAATACCCCACCCCCACCAGTCGATTTGGCGGACGCCCAATGCGCCGCCAAAGCCCACCCAGCGCTCCATCGGATTGATGATGATATTCGCCTGGCGCTTCGGCCCACATTCGGATGCCTGCTTCGGCACGGCGCAGCTCCATGACGTGCGGGGCATCCGAAAGGATCGAGACACGCCAATAAAACCCATTTCCCCCCATGTAGATCAGGCGCCCGCCTCGGCTTTGAAAGGCGGCGATCGCATCGAGGGTCTCGCGGCTATGGTATTCCGGGTGCGTCCCGGTGACGAGCACATGACAGCCATCAAGCGCGTTGGCACCCTCCGTATGCAGATCATGATCGGTGATCACGCCATAGTCCTCGCCCGTGCGATCGAGCCAGGCGAGGATGCGCAGATCATCGTTGAGAAGCGCCTGCCCGCCCGCCGCCTCGCCAAGAAAGCCGGGACGCAGGTTCAAGATCGGGCGACGCAGCGACACCAATCCGATGCCGGAGCCGTCGCGATGGCGGCTGTAGGTGGAGTGGCCAAAGCGCTGCATGCGCTTGGCTTCTACTGGGTATTCGGCGCGAATGCGCGCCGCGCTGGGTGACGCCCACAGGCTGTTGGCATATGCGAGGTAGGAGAACGTCGACGCGAGAAAAAGGACCGGGGGAGTGGTCTTTGGACGGACGAAGAATGCGGAGTAGTGCTGGCCCGCGGCCATCGAAAGCTTTGCGGCATAGACGCCTGAAGGCGTGTTTTCCGGGAGATCGAAGGCGTGCGTCTGCGGCCAGGCGCAGTCGCTCAAATCATCGTCGTGAAAGTGGATCGCATCATAATGCGCTGGGGCTTGGCGCCAGTCATGAACATCGCCCGTCCAGGCAGGCCCAGTGACAGCCCGGCGCGGCGCATTCACCAAATGGAGGGGCGTAGCTTGAGGGCCTTCACCTGCAATGACTTGGCTGCCCATATTCGCGGCGAAGGTCCAGCGCGCGGCGAGGGCGCCGGAAATCGTGAGCATTGGCCCGCTGATCTTGCCGTTGAAGTCTTTGCCAATGATCAGGGCGCCGCCCATCGCTGCCGCAGCGACGTGGGTGGCGGCGGAATAGGGCGCGCGGTATGCGGCGCCAGGGCCGATCGGCGTGAGGCGTAACAAGAAGTTGCCGGCGCCGTCGCTGTTGAGATCGACGTCTGTCCAAGCCGCAAGGGTAATTGGCAATGCGATCGTGGTCCCAAGGCCGGCCAGCTCCAACATGCCATCGCGCAGTCCAAGCTTGACCCTGTCCCCCCACATGAGCACCGCGCCACGGTCCGTAAGCGTCGGGTATATGCAGAACCGCCAGGCCCAGGGATGGCCGCTTTCGGCGCGCGGGCCCTTCGTCGTGATCGCATAAGAGCCGGCGAGAACGGCCTGCGGGACTAGGTGGAGATCAGCGGCCAAGCCTAGCGGTTGCTCGACATACGCCGTCGGCATCGGCCGTCCAGCAAGGCCCCGCAACCGCACGATTTCGGCGCGCGCTGCGCCTTGCCCTTCGGCCGCAATCGATACGGCGTCGCCGGGCCGATAGCGCCACGTAGGGGTGTAGCACGCGGGCAGGCCGTCCACGCCGGGACCTCACAGTTTTCAAATTTGACAAAACAATGGGAAACATTTTCTAGTATGTCAATGAGAACGCCGCCCGATGATGCCGTGTCCGACGCGCCCCCGAAGGACGGCGCCGTCTGTGATATGCTCGTGATCGGGTCTGGCGCTGCCGGCTTCGCCGCCGCGTTGACGGGGCGTGCGCTTGGGCTTGATGTGCTGATGGTGGACAAGGCGGCCCAGTTCGGCGGCACGACCGTGTCTTCGGCCGGCGTCATCTGGATCCCGGGCAGCCGCCAGGCGCAAGAGGCAGGCAAGACGGACAATCCCGACGATGTCTTGCGTTACCTCGCGGAGGAAGGCGGTAACTTCTTGGATCGGCCCAAGGCCGAAGTCTATGCCCGCGCCTGCGCGCAGATCATGGCCTGGTTTGAAGACAATTCCGCACTGAGCTATGCGCTAGCGCCGCTCTGGCCGGATTATCACCCAACTAAGCCGGGCGGCAGCGCTGGCGGGCGCTCCTTGGGTCCCAAACCCTTCGATGGACGCCTTTTGGGACGCCACTTTCAGCGTCTGCGCCCGCCGATTTCGAGCACGATGATCTTGGGCGGCATGATCGTCGGCCGCGAAGATCTTGTGCACTTTTACGGCATGCAGCGGTCCTGGAAATCCTTCGTCCATGTCGGCAAACTCCTCGCCCGCTATGCGCGTGATCGTTTGACCTATGCCCGCGGCACGCGCCTTTCCAATGGCAGCGCGCTCATTGCTCAGCTCGCATATTCCACTCTGCATGCGGGGGCGCGCCTGCATCTAAACGCCCCGTTGGAAGACTTGATCTTGGAACACGGGCGCGTAATCGGAGCGCGGATCAGCGGGAAAACTGTGCGGGCGAGACGCGCGGTCGTTTTGGCCACAGGGGGATTTCCCGGCAGCGCAAATCTGCGCGCGCGCTATTATGATCATGTCGCCAAGGGCGGGCGCCACCACACGCTCGCGCCGTCGGAAAATGTGGGCGACGGCTTGCGGGCAGCGACCGCGATCGGGGCCGGCGTTGTGGAGGCCTTGCGCCAGCCGGCGGCGTGGACGCCCGTTTCGCTTCTTCCGGGCAAGGATGGTCCTGTTCCATTTCCTCACTTCTTTGACCGCGGCAAAGCCGGATATATTGCGGTGGATCGTCGTGGGCGCAGGTTTGTCAGCGAAGCGGTCTCCTATCACGATTTTGTCCCCGCCATGATCCGTGCGTGCGAGGGCGATCGCGAGATTTCTTGCCATCTCATTTGTGATTCCGAGGCGATCCGGCGCTACGGGTTGGGGGCAGCGCCCCCCGCACCCGGCAGCGTCGCGCCCCATGTCCGGTCCGGCTATATCAAGCGGGCCGACACGCTTGATGCGCTGGCCACTGCGTGCGGCATTTCGGCGGAGGGATTGCGCGACACCGTGGAGCGCTTCAACGCAGATGCCGAACGCGGAATGGATAGCGCCTTCAGCAAAGGCGGCGATGTGTATGAACGCTTCAATGGCAGCGCGGGCCAAACGCCAAATCCGTGCGTGGCGCCGATCAAGCGGGCGCCCTACTACGCCATCACGTTGTATCCTGGAGAAATCGGCACGTTTGTCGGGCTCAAGACGGACCCGGACGGTCGCGCGCTCAGCGAAGATGGGCGCCTGATCGAAGGCCTGTTCATAGTGGGCAATGATGCGGCCAGCTTCATGGGCGGGGCCTATCCGGGCGCTGGGATCACGCTGGGGCCTGCGCTTGTGTTCGGCCATCTCGCGGCGCAGGCCATCGCGCGCGAAGCCGCTTCGACCCATAAGCCACTGGCGGCTGCGTTATAGGGGGCAGATTGTGCATTTGTTGGAAATTCCCCGTCCATATCTGATTTTTGTGGGCGACAATCTGGAACCTTTGGATGTGAAAACGGGCGTAGGCATCCTGGAATGGCGCCCGGATTGGTGTATGGGCCAATATCGCTTCGAAACCGGCTGCGATCTTGGCTTGCCAGACTTCTTGCCTTCCGCGGCCGCTGCGGCCGGGGCGGCCACGATGGTCATAGGCGGCGCGTCCTTCGGCGGCGGGCTGCCCGACAATTGGGAGGCGGCGGTTGCCGAGGCGATTGGGGCCGGGCTCAACGTCGCCTCCGGCCTGCATGACAAGCTCAACGCCCGCCCGCACTTGGTGGAACAGGCCGCGGCGAACGGTGTGCGCCTGTTCGACATCCGGTCTTTGCCGCCCGGCTTTAAGCCGCCGGTGGCCAGCGGCATGCGCCGCACAGGCAAACGCCTTTTGACCGTCGGCACCGATTGCGCTGTGGGCAAGAAATTCACGGCGCTCGCGCTGGAGCGGGACATGCGCGCGCGCGGCATGAACGCCACGTTTCGCGCCACGGGGCAAACCGGGGTGCTGATCAGCGGCGGCGGCCTTGCGATTGATGCGATCGTTGCGGATTTCCTGGCCGGCGCCGTAGAACTGCTGTCTCCGGACAATGCGCCCGACCATTGGGATGTGATCGAAGGGCAAGGGTCGCTTTTCCATCCGGCCTACGCAGCCGTGAGCCTTGGCCTTCTCCATGGCAGCCAACCGGATGCGTTCGTCGTTTGCCATGAAGCGCTAAGGGGCCGCGTTCTCGGTTATGAGCAGTTCGAAACGCCTGCACTTGAGGACTGCATTGACCTGCACATCGCCAATGGCCGTCGGCTGAACCCGGACATTCGCTGTGTCGGGATTAGTCTCAACACGTCTCTTTTGGCGCCCGAGCATCGCACCGTCGCAATGCAGCAGATTGAGGATCGCCTGGGGCTGCCTTGTGTTGATCCTGCTGTGACAGGCACGGGGCCTATCATCGCGCGCCTGATGCAATGAAACGCCGCTTGCGCGTCACGCCGGAAGAGTGGGCGCTCGCACAGCCATTCGTGATTGCGCGGGCGACGTTTCACACCAGTGAGGTCCTGGTTGTGGAGATCGAGGAAGACGGCCGCATCGGCCGTGGCGAAGGGTGCGCCGTCGATTTCAAGGGCGAGACTTTGGCGGGCATGGTTGCGGCCATCGAAGCGCTGCGTCCCGCGATCGAAGCGGGCTTGGACCGCGAAGCATTGCAGACAACAATGGCGCCGGGCGGCGCGCGAAACGCCCTCGACTGCGCCTTGTGGGCCTTGGAAGCGCAATGGGCGGGCGTAACGGTCGCTGCCCTCTGCGGGCTGGCGAATGCCGGGTTTCGGACGGTGACGACGCTCTCTTTGGCGGAACCCGCGGCCATGGCGGCTGCGGCGAGCCTTCAGGCCGCGTTTGCCGGCCTCAAGGTCAAGCTCAATGCTGACCGACCCGTTGAGCGGATCGCCGCCATCCGCGCAGCGCGACCTGAGGCGCGGCTCATCTGCGACGTCAATGGCGCCTGGACGCGCGAAGATCTGCGCCGCTACGCGCCCGAGCTCGCGCGCCTGGGGGTGGAGCTGATTGAGCAGCCCCTCGCCGCGGGCGAAGATGCCTTTGAGGCGGGGGATTCGCCGATCCCGGTCTGCGCCGACGAATCGTGTTGCAGCTTGGCGGATCTCGATCGCTTGCCTTCCGGCTACGGCGGCGTGTGCGTCAAACTCGACAAGGCCGGCGGATTGACCGAGGCCCTGGCGATCGCCGGACGGGCGAAGGCGAAGGGCATGCGCCTCCTTGTCTCCAATATGCTCGGAACCTCGCTGGGCATGGCGCCGGCCAGCCTCCTCGCGCCCATGTGCGATTGGGTCGACCTGGACGGACCGCTGCTTTTGCGCAGCGATCGCAAACCCGGCCTCATCTTTCGCGGCGACCACGCCGTCCCGTATGAATCCGCGGTCTGGGCCTAGAAGACGCCAGTTGCCCTTGACAGGCTCTTTTGTTACGTTTTCCGATATGGAAAACCCGAAACACAATGCAAGCCGGCGCAATCCCGGCTCCACTTTGCGGTCCATACGTACCGCCAAAGGGTGGACCTTGGCGGATGTCAGTCGGCTGACAGGGCTGACCGTCTCCACCTTGTCCAAGGTTGAGAACGGGAAGATGTCGCTCTCTTACGATAAGATGGTGACGATCGCGACCGGCCTTGGCATCGATATCGGGGTGCTGTTTGCCGCGCCGCTTGCTGATAAGCCGCCCAATGTCACGGAACTCGGCCCGTCTGGGCGTCGCAGCATCACCCGCAAAGGCGATGGCCGCATTATCGAAACCGCCTCTTCGATCCAGCTTTATCCGGCGGCGGATCTTCTCAACAAGCAACTCGTGCCCATCATCGTGGAGGTCAAGGCGCGCAGTCGCAAAGAGTATGGAGACCTGTTGCGCCACGCGGGCGAGGAATATGTGTTGGTTTTGAGCGGCGCGATTGAATTGCACACCGAGTTTTACGCCCCGACGCTGCTGCAGGAGGGTGACTCGATTTATTTCGACAGCGGCATGGCGCACGGTTATGTCGCCGCTGCGGACGGGCCGTGCCGGATGTTGTCCGTGATGACAACAGCACAATGGGCGCCGGAATTACGGAATGGCTCGGCCGCCGTGGAAGCAATCGCCCCGCCCCTGATGCAGGTTATTCGAGCCGGTTAAAGCAATTCGCCCTGCGCGATAGGAACGCAGCTGCCGCCAACCCAGGCGCGGATCTCTTCGCCGATGCGTTGGGCAATCACGCGCATTTGGCTGGGCCGGCCCATCTCAACGCCTTGAGTGATGTTTAAATCGATCCGGGCGTTTGGGCGCCCGCTCAGCAACAGGCTCGCCAGAGCCGCCCCTGCGCTCCCCGTTGCGGGATCTTCGATCGTGCCGGACAACGGCGCAAACATGCGGGCGCGGGCCGAATTCTCCTCAAGAACATAGAGATAAAGCAAACAGATCTTGGCGAGGTCCGGACGTCGCCGGGCCAACGCCTGGAAAGCGAGCGGATCACATTTCGCCTTCGCGAGGGTTTGCGCGGAAACCGGCACGCACACCGTGGACAAACCGACCGAAGCGAGCGCCGGCGCCCCGATCTCAGCGCTCGACAAAGAGACGCACGCGGCGATGTCTTCCTGGGACGGCGCTTCCCCTAGGCTGAGGGCTTGTGGGGCGGCGATCAGGCACGCGGCGACTGCACTGTTTTGGCGTTGAACCTGAACCTCGACGAGGCCCGCCGCCTGCTCAAGCCGCAATATGCCATCGTGGTCGCGGCCCTCGTTCGCCAGCACCCAACCCACGCCGACATTTGGATGCCCCGCAAAGCCGATTTCCATTTCCGGCGTGAAGATCCGTACATGTGCGGTGTTGCGCGGATCGCGCGGAGCTTGCACGAACGCGATCTCGCTCATGTTGAACTCGCGGGCCAGCGCCTGCATCTCGGCGTCGCTCAAACCATCCGCCTGCGGAAAGACCGCCAACGGATTTCCGCCGAAGCGCGCGTTCGTGAAGACATCAAGGGTGAGAAACCGCATGATCAACCGCCCTCGCCGCGCCGCTGTTGCGGCGAAAGCTCTGCAAGCGCGCGCCCATAAGCCCGATCGAGCCGATCCACGATCAAGTCAGCGTCCGCGCGATTCAGGATCAAAGCCGGGGCGAGGCCCACAATGTCGCCGTAAGGCATGGTCCGCACCAAAAGGCCCTCTTCGCGGGCAAGGGCGGTGACGCGGCCGGCGAATTTGAGCGACGCCGGCAAATGGCGCCGCGGCGCGCCTTCCGCCACAAACTCAAGGGCGCCAAAAAGGCCGGCGGACCGAACGTCGCCCACCAACGGCCGACCCACAAAGCGCGACCGCAATGCGCCAAAAAGATGCTCGCCCATGGCGCGCGCATTGGCGCACATGTCTTCGCCTTCGATGAGTTCGATGTTGGCGATGGCGGCGGCCGCCCCAAGCGGATGGGCGGTGTAGGTGTAGCCATGGCCGAACATGCCGTGCACGTCCGAACCTGCTTCCAAAGCCTGCCAAACCTTTTCGCCGACAAGCACGGCAGAAAGGGGCGCATAACCGCTGGTCAGCCCTTTCGCCAAGGTGATGAGGTCGGGGCGAATGTCCCAGGTGTGTGCGCCCAGTATATCCCCCACGCGCCCGAACGCGGTCACCACCTCGTCAAGGATCAACAGGATATCGTGACGCGCCAAGACGTTTTGAATTGCCGGCCAATAGCCCTTTGGAGGCGGCACCGCCCCGCCGGCCCCTATCATGGGTTCGGCGATGAATGCGCCAATCGTGTCAGCGCCTTCTTCGCGGATGAGACGTTCCAAATCGTCGACGCAGCGCTGCACATGATCGGCTTCGCTTTCGCCGCCTTCCGCCCAAAACGGATCCGGCGCCATGGTGTGGCGCACGAAGCTGGACACCAGGTCGAAGCCCTGGTGATAGATCGGCAGGCCGGTCAGGCTTGCGGTGACGATCGTGCCGCCATGATAGCCGCGCCGACGTGCAATGATCTTTTTCTTGTTGGGGCGGCCCCACACATTGTTGGCGTACCAGACGAGCTTCACTTGGGTCTCGTTCGCGTCCGATCCGGATGTGCCGAAGAACACGCGCTTCATTCCCAGGCCCGCGATCCGCAGCAGCTTGTCAGCGAGGCGGATTGCGGGCTCGTGCGTCGCGCCGGCAAAGATGTGGAAGTAGGGCATTGCCCGCGCCTGCGCGTGCATTGCTTCGATGATATGGGTCTGCCCATAGCCGGCATTGACGCAATAGAGCCCCGAGAACCCGTCAATCACTTCGCGCCCAGTTTCGTCCCGGACCCGAATGCCGGAGGCCTCCGCAACGATAAAGGGTGCAGGCGTGTTGCCGGCGGCATATTCACTTACCCGCGTGAAGGGGTGGAGCACGCTTGTGCGATCGAGGCTGCCCAGGGCGGACTCGCCTGCCTTCTGCCCACTCATCATGATCGCGCCCGAGTTGCTTACCTGTTGCGGTGTGTTTCTAGTTTTGCGATTATGGCGAAGATTTTCCAACCCGTCAAACGAGGGCGCCATGTTGAACAAGATCGACCCACCCGGAGCGCCAGAGGTCATCGGGCCGTTTTCTCATGGGATTGTGGGGAGCGGACGGATCCTGTTCGTTTCGGGCCAGGGCCCGCAAGACCCTGTCACTAAGGGCTTTCGTTTGGGCGACTTCGAAGCAGAAGTACGCCTGACCATGGACAATGTCGGCCGGGTGCTGAAGGGGGCGGGGGCGGACTGGTCCAACGTCGCGCGCGTGGGGGTCTATCTTGCGCGCAAAGAAGATTTCGCCGCCTTCAACCGCATCTATGAAGAGTATGTGCGCGAGCCTTTCCCGGCGCGCACGACGATCATCTGCACGCTACTGGCGGGCATTTCGGTCGAGGTCGATTGCCTTGCGGTGCTTTAAGTTAAGCTCCGCCTGAAAGGGCAAGCGGATCCGGTAGGCGCGGCCAGAAATCGAGGCTGCGGCGCTTGAAGGGGATGTTCTCAAAATCCGTGCGCAACAGGCCAGGCGTGTCGACGTACATCACCTCGCCGATCAGCCCTGAGAAATCGGCCAAAAAGTGCTGCATGGACTTCACCACGATGACGCGCTTGTCCTCAAGCGTGATCCCAAGGCCCGTGAAAAGATCGCGCCCCAGGACCTGTTGGCACCGAGAGATCAGGGCAATATCAATTCCGGTCTCGGTGCGCAGCCATGCCGCCGCCCCGAGTGGCCCTGCGACGCCGAACTCCGTTTGCATGTGCGCCTCGCGCACCCCCATGACGCGCCCGACAACATCCAGCGGCGCGCCTGCCGTGGGGCCGCTTTTGCCGCCAAGACGCAGACTGAGGCGCGCGCCAACGCCCGCCTCAAGACAGATCTGAACCGCGCCGGGATCCCACACGCCGCCGAGCGCCACAGCGCCGATTCTCTTCTCCAGCAACGCTTCGAGGATGAAGGTGCTATCCGCCCGGGCGCCGCCGCCCGGATTGTCCGCCACGTCGGCGAGGATCAGCGCGCATGGCCCGGACCAGCCGATTGCAGCCTCCACCGCCGTCGCCAAGGGCGTGAAGCGCAGCGCGACCTGGTCGCGCAGCCGATAGAGATCCTCTGCAAATGCTCGCGCGAGGCGCTGCGCCAGCGCACCATCGCCGTCCGCAACCACCCAGGCCCTCGCCCCTGCCTCGGGCACATCGGCATAGGCAAAACCATGCCCGAAGGAGACGGACAGCGCCTCGCCTTGGCCTTCCGCGTCCCGCATACGCTGAACAAAGCCGCTCATGGGCGCCCGGGTCGTTGGCAAGAGCCCCATCACGGGGCAGTCCGCCACGCCGATCACCGGCCTGATCTCGCCGCGGGCGGTGCGCACTGTCAGGGTCGTGAGACGTCCGGCCTGTTCAGCGATATCGGTGTGTGGATATTCTTTGTAGGCGACGATCACGTTGGCCTCGCGACACATCTGGTCGGTCAGATGGCAATGCGGATCCAGTTCCACTCCGATGGGAATTTCAGCGCCAACAAGCGCGCGGGCATCCGCGATCAGCGCGCCTTCGCAGTCGTCGCAATCCTCCGCTGACATGGCGCCATGGAGGACCAAAACCACGGCCTGGACCGGCAACGCGGCCTTCAACGCCGCCAAAACCATGCCGCGGACGGTCGCCCAGGCGTCAGCCGTCAATGGCCCGAGCGGCTGCGCCGACGCGCAAGGCCCCTCGATCACCCCCCATCCATAGGCGTCCGCGGCGTCGCGCACCGCCGCCAGCGTGTTGGAAAATCCTCCCGCGTCCGGCGCCTGCGCGGTGCGAAACACGAAGGCCCCCAAGCCAGTGGGGATGGGCGACCAAAAATTGGTCTCTGCGTTCAAGGCCGCCACGAACAGCCGCATGGGCTAACTCCTGTTGACACTTTCATCATTTGTCGATGTAGTTTCGAAAACACCAACAAATTTCCGGAGCCGCAATAATGGAGCAAGTGCGCGAGCCGGACAAGATTGAGCGTCTAGGCTACATCTTCGTGGCGGTTCTGACCGCCGCCACCATCGTCTCCTTCGTCCACCGTTATCTGCCCGCCGTTTTGGTGGACGCCATCCGCAAGGATGTCGCCATCACCGATGTCCAGTTCGCGACGTTGCAATCGGCTTTTGCGTTCACCTACGCCGGGGCCACCCTGATGGGCGGCTACATCGCGGACCGCATCAATCGGCGCAATCTGATCGCGGCCGGCATTGCGCTATGGACCTTCGGAACCTTTGTGTTCGCCTTCGGGGATAGCCTACAGGTGCTTCTCGCGGCGCGGGTGATGATCGCGCTCGGGGAGGCGGTGCTCGCGCCGGCGGGTCTTTCGCTGCTGTGCGATTTCGTGCCGTCCCATAAGCGTGGGCGCGCCATCGCTGTCATTTATTTTGGCGTGACTTTGGGGACCGCGTTTGCCTTCAGCGGCGGCGGCGCCATGCTGGATTTGGCTGAAGCCGGGGCGTTCCATGCGGTTCCGGGCTTCGGCGCCATGGCGGGCTGGCGGGAGGTGATGCTCCTTCTGGGTGGGCTCGGGCTCCTTTTGATCCCCATGGTGTTGGCCTTCAAGGAGCCTGCGCGCCCCTTCGATTTGCGCGCCGTCGACAAGGATCGTTTCGCGGATCTCTGGCGTCTGAAGTGGGTGTTTTGGCTCGTCCTCTTCACCGGAAGTTCCGTCGCCGTTGCCGATTTCGCCTATACGACCTGGCAAACCGCGCTTCTCACCCGCACGCACGGCGTCAGCGCGGGCGAAGCCGGCCAATATCTCGGGATTACGGCGCTGGTGGCGGGAACCATCGGCGCCTGGATTGGCGGGGTCTTGTCCGATCGTGTCGGCGCAAAATCCGGCGTCCAGGGGCGCGTGGCGCTCGTCTTGTGGTGCGCTCCGGCATTGTTGGGATCGATCGCGCTGTTGCTCCTGCCTGGGAAGTGGGCGGCGGTGGGCGCTTATCTCGCCTGGCAACTCGTCGCGCATGTGGTTTACGTCGCGATTGCGGTCACGCTTCAAGACATCGTCACCGACCGCACCCGCGCACTTGCCGCCTCAATGCAAACCTGCCTGAGCATCGGGCTTGGGCTCGGCTTTGGGCCTGCGGTGGTTGCGGCCATGAACGAAAGCATTGGCCGCGGCGAGAACGCGCTGACCGTAAGCTTGCTGCTCTTTGTCGGCATTGCCGCCGTGGTCACCCTCGTTTTCGCCTCCCTCCTGCGCGTGTCGCTTAAGCAACAAGCTGCCGCAAAGCCTGTATCCATTTCGACAAAGACTTGACGCTTTAGAAAGCTTATTTAAACTTCGGAAATAAAGAAGAGCCATTCGAGGGGAGAAACTCATGCGGCACGCTCATGTCTCAATCGCTTCAGCCGCGTTCGCAGCCTTGTCCGTCGCTCCGGCATGGGCGCAGGAGCCGAACACGGTGGAAAATGTGGAAATCATCGTCACAGCGCTTAAGCGCGAGCAGGCGCTCCAGGATGTGCCGGCCTCCGTCACCGCCGTCACCGCGGATCGATTGGCGGCCTCCGGGATCGTGAGTTCGTTTGACCTACAACAGGTTGTGCCGGGCTTGTCGATCTCGCTGGCCAACCGCGAAACCAACGTCGCCATCCGCGGCGTCGCCAACAATGTCCGCAGCGTTGGCTCCGATCCGTCGAATGCGGTGCATATTGACGGGATCTATCTGCCGCAATCCAGCATGGTCCTGTCCGAATTCTTCGACATCGAGCGCGTGGAAGTGCTCAAAGGCCCAGAAGGCACGCTTTATGGGCGCAACGCCACGGGCGGGGCCATTAACATTGTAACCAAAGACCCGCGGGAGGGGATCTCCGGGGAGGGGTTTATCGGGTTCGGCAACCTGAGCTTGGTGCGGGGTCAGGCAGCGCTGAACGGCGGCAATGAAACCGTGGCCGGGCGCATTGCCGTGGCCTACACCAAGGACGACGGCTACACGCGCAATTTGCAAACCAATCGCAACCTCGACGCCAATGACTTCTTTGCTGTGCGCGGCAAAGCGCGTTTCCAGCTGACGCCAAATTTGGATGCAACGATCCTGGCGCAGATCAGCCGGGATGATGGCACGGTCGGCTATGGCGTTTCCAACGATCCCACGTTTCCGCTCACCACATATCCTTACGGCGGGGATAGCTCGCTTGGGTTGAACGGGCTGCGTGAGCAACGCACCGATGCGCGCAATATCCGCCTCGATTCGCCGATGACGAGCCAACGCGACGCCGACATCTATGGGCTCACCGTGAACTGGAGTATTGGCCCTGTGACTTTGCGGTCAATCACCGGAGCGACGCGCTACAAGGCCGGCGACGTCCAGGACAATGACTTCACTGGACGCCTCCTGAGCACGCAGTCCACGACCACCAATGTCGACACGGTGTCTCAGGAATTCCAACTCTTCAACTCCAATCCAGGCAAATTCGAATGGACCCTGGGCGCCTTCCTCTACGAAGATGACGGCTCCCAATTCCTGCTGTGGCAGTTGTGGAACGAGAACAATTTCTTTGGCGGTCCAGGGCCTGGCACATTGGCGCGGGTGAATACGACCAACAAAACCAGCTCGCGGGCGGTGTTTGGCCAGGGCACATACAATTTCAATGACCAGTGGGCAGTGCTTCTTGGTGGTCGCTACACGTCCGACGAAAAGACAGGCGTGCAGACCAATTTCCGCACCAACCTGACCCGATCGCTGACGGACAGCTGGGATTCATTCACTCCCAAAGCACAAATCCAATTCAAACCGAACGAGAATATCCTCGCTTATGCCGGCGTGACGCAAGGCTTCAAGAGCGGCGGCTTCAATCTCCTTGCCGGAGTGCCTGCGCTCTTCGAACCCGAAGAGGTTTTGGCCTACGAAGGCGGCCTGAAAACCCAAAGCGGCGACGGGCGCTTCATTTTCAATGCAGCGGCCTTCTACTATGACTATACGAACCTGCAGCTGCGCACGCTGGTTGTCGGCTCAGGCGCCGTCACCGCAACCGTGAGCAATGCCGCATCCGCCGAAGTGCGCGGCTTGGAAATCTACACGTCCGGCCGCTTCAGCGATCTCTTCTCTGCTGACTTGGCGACAACCTACCTCGACACGCAGCTCAACAATTTCGTCTCACCCACGAACCGGCGCAATCTCAGCGGCAGGCCGCTGCCGCTGTCGCCAAAATGGAGCGGCGTGCTCGGGTTCAACGCGGATTTCCCGCTGCTTGGCGGCGATACGCGCGCTCGCATTGAGGCAGCCTTCCGCAGCAAGACGATCTTCCCACTGTCGATTGATCAAACCTTCAACTTCGATGAGGCCTCCACATTGATCAACGCCACGGCGCGGTGGACGCCGCAATCGGGTCGCTATTATGTCGAGTTGATCGGCAGAAACCTCGGCGATGAACTCTACCGCACGCAGCGCAGCGACGTACCTGGATCCAGCGTATTCGAAGGCTTTGGCGCGCCGCGCACGGGGGAGGTGCGCGTGGGCGTTAAATTCTGAGTGTTTCAGCGTACGCGTTTAGTGGAAATTGATCAGCGCCGCCGGTTGCATTGAAAAGAGAAACAACGCCATCGCCGAGAGGCGATGGCGTTTCGGTCTCCTGGGGACCCGGCCAGCGCCGGTGCAGTTTTCGACGCCGATCACCCCAACGAAGGGGTCAAAATTGCACGCCGGGGAACAGACCGAGCGACTTGATCGACGCTGCGAGCGCGTCGAGATCGGCCTTTCGGTGGGTGCGGCGGATGTTGCGTTCCGAAATCGCGAGTTTGTTGAGGGGAAGGAGAATGAACCCCTCCTGCGGATCTGTGGTCTCCGCGGTTTCGATCATGGTTGAAATGGCGGTCATTGAAAGCTCCTTGAGCTTCCCGACGGCGAGATGCGCGCCGGGGTCGCCACCTGCGGCGACCTGCTTTCCCCCGCCCGCGTCTAGCCCGGAAATTTCAAAGGGAGGAGGTGCATCGGGGCGCGAACTCTGAGAATTTCGTTTTGCAACAAAGTCAAAGCGCAGAGCGAAAGGCCACCCCGATGCAAACAGAATGTACCTCCGATTTGTTCGGCTTTTCCAGAGTTGAAAAGCGCAAAGTTGTGG
>JBEIHY010000064.1:0-18793 GCA_040381035.1 Hyphomonadaceae bacterium | reverse complement strand
GTCAAACACGTCGAGATTGACCGCCTGGCACATCCGCCGGATCTGCCGATTGCGGCCTTCCTGCAAGGTGAAATAGAGCCACTGGCCCTGCGCTTCGACCTCGGCGCGTTTGAGTGTGCGGCCGTCCATCGTCATGCCGTGGCGCAAGCGATTGATCTTGTCGGTGGTGATCCGCCCTTCGACATAGACCTCATAGGATTTGGTCAGTTTGGAGTCCGGGCCGATCACGGCTTTGGTCAAGACGCCGTCGGTGGAAAGCAGGAGCAGCCCGCGGCTGTCCATATCGAGCCGGCCGAGAGGGGCAAGGCTTAAGCTGCCCGACACAAAGGGCGCGCCGGCTGCAGCCGCGTTGGCGCCAACCAAGAGGCGCGCGGCCGGAAGCTGCCCCAGATCAGGTTGGGCCGAAACATAGCCAACCGGCTTGTTGAGCACGAAGGTCAGCGCCGCCGCGAGTTCAGCCCCGCCCTTGGCGGCAAGTGTCAAGGTTTGGCCGACAGCGATCTTTGCCCCAGGTTCGCGCACCACCACGCCGTCAATGCTGACCTGGCCGTCCGCAAGCAGCGCCTCGGCTTCGCGTCGCGAGCACACGCCCTCCTGGGCTAGCCATTTATTGACCCGCACCGGCTCAGCGCCGTGATAGGTTTTGGTTGTCGCCATGGCAGTGGCGTAACGCCCCCGGCCAGGGGCGGCAAGCGCCCTCGCTTCGCCGCTTTGGAGAGGGGGGGCGCCCATCTGCACGGGTTTAGGTCAGATTGGCCCCCAGGAGCCGAAACGATGACGCCGATTCGCCCCGCGCGCGATTGCTCGATACCCATCTGGCTTGCGGGTCTGGCCACCCTGGGGCTGGCGGCGATCGCCTATGTGATGGCGGCCGACGCCATGCGCGCCACAGCCGAGCGCCAAGCCACTGCCGCGCTCAAGGCGGCGGGCCAAGAATGGGCGCAGTTCCGCATCGCAGATCGGCTCGGCGTGATCGACGGGCCACCGCCCGATGCCCAAGCCGCCGCCGCCGCGCGCGTTGCGGTTAGCCAGGCCCTGGCCGGCAAGATCGGATTTCCGGGCGTCATCGCCGCCTTGACCGGCGCGGCCGGCGCCGAACAGCTTGATCTGCGCGGGGCCACCCCTGCGCCGGTTGCGCCAGCCAAACCGGCCGCGCCTATTGAAGCCCCGCCAAGCCCTTCCGCTGCAGCGCCCCCCATTGCGCCGCCTGCGCCTCCGCCCGCGCCGGCGCCGGCCAAACCGCCTGTGGCCGCTGGCGCGCCGCCTGCCGGGGCCAAGGCCTGTGAAGCTGCCGTGCTGCCGGCGCGCGCCAGGCGCGGGATCAATTTCGCCACCAACAGCGCCGCTTTGGGGCCCGATGCGCGCGCCGTGATCGCCGAGATCGCAGCCGCTGCGGCGCGCTGCCAGAGTGTCCGCATCGAAATCGCCGGCCATACCGATATGCGCGGCGCTGCCTTTGCCAACCAAAAACTGAGCGAAGCCCGCGCGAGCGCCGTGCGCGCGGCATTGATTGGCGACGGGGTTCGCGCCGAAGCGCTTGTCGCGCGCGGCTATGGCGAAACCCGTCCGCTTACCCCCGGCACGAGCCCGCGCGACCACGCTCGCAATCGCCGCATCACCTTCACCATCGTCGACGCGCCCTGAGCTGTGGAGCCGCCGCATGTATCTGATGACCCAAATCGCTCTGTTCCTGCTGCTGGCGGCCTTGGCCGGCTTTCTGGCGGGATGGTTCTTTGCCCGCTGCCGCTGCGAGGCCGATGAATTGCGCGAGCAGTTCGCCGCCGCCGAAGCAAACTGGCGGCGCGAACGCGCCGAGTTGCGCAGCACAGTGGGCCTCACTGGCCTTGCAGCGGCAGATGCTCCAACGCTTGCCAATGTCAACGCCATGGCGGCGACGCTGGCGGCCAAGCTGGAAGCCGCAGAGGCGGCCCGCGCCGCTCTGGAGGCTGAGCGCAACGCAGCGCTGCGCGATGCCGACAGCTTGCGCCAACGTCTGGCAGTCGCACCCCTTGGCGGGCCCCCTTCCTTCGATGTTGCGGCGTTCGAAGCCGACTGGCAGGTGCGCCTGCAAGCCGCAGAAAGGGCCCGCGCTGACGCCGAGCGCGACCGCGACAGCGCCCGCGCGCGGCTGGCAACGCTCGAGGCAGATCGCGGCGATCTCGAAAAAGGCTGGCAAGCGCGGTTCGCGGCGGCCCAAGACGTTCGCGATGGCCTGCAACGCCGGATCGACGATCTTGAGGCCGACATCGCACGGCTGCGCGCGATCAGCGGATCGGCCATTGGGCTGATGGGCGCGGGCAGTGTTGCGGCCACCACCAATGCCAACTTCACCCCCTCGTCGCTCGCCGCCTTGGACGTCGCGGGCCTTGAGGCGGCCGTGCTTGGCGCCGGCGACGGCCAGCGGCCAACCGCGCTGCCCGCCGCCCTCGGCGCGCCCGACGATCTGAAGGAAATCGGCGGCGTCGGCCCGGCGCTGGAAGCCTGGCTGAACGAACATGGCATCTTCCACTTCTGGCAGATCGGCGTGATGGAGGCGCCGCAACTGGCCTGGCTAGCCAATAACCTGCCGCATTTCGGCTCACGCGTGTATCGCGAGCATTGGATCGACCAATCCGTTCATCTCGCCCGCGGCGAGATGAACGACGCCAAACAGAAATATCAGGAAGGCAAGCATACCTGATCAGTGCTTGCGCGGGTCCGCCGGGGCGTCACTATGGCGCGTTACGGAGGACAGCCCATGAACGATTTCGCCGGCAAGATTTGCGTCATCACGGGATCAGCGACCGGCCTCGGCGCCGCCATGGCGCGGATGATGGCAGAGCGTGGCGCGGCCAAAATTGTGCTGAACTATTCCAAGAGCGTCCAAGAGGCGCAGGCCACCGCCGACGCCATCCGCGTGCTCGGGGCTGACGTTGTTGTGGTCCAAGGCGATGTGGCTGAGGATGCCGCTTGCCGCGCGATCGCGGACGCCGCCGGCCCGCGCATCGATGTGCTGGTGAACAATGCCGGCATCACCAAGCATGTGCCCAATCATGCCGATATGGATGCGCTGGCGCCGGAGGACTTCCAGCGGCTTTATGCGGTCAACGTCGTCGGCTGCTTTCTGATGACGCGCGCAGCCAAGGCCGGCCTGATTGCAAGCCATTCGACCACCGGCAAGGCGGCGGCTGCGCTCATGGTGTCCTCGATCGCGGGGGTAACGGGCATCGGCTCGTCGGTCGCGTACGCGGCCACCAAAGGCGCGTTGAACACCATGACGCTGTCGCTCGCCCGCGCTTTGGCGCCAGCCGTGCGGATCAATGCGCTGTGCCCCGGCTTTATCGACACGCGCTGGTTCCCGGACGCATTTGGCGACGACGTCACCGCTAGAATCCGCGAAAACGTCATCAAGACAACGCCGTTGCAGGTCGCTTCCGGCCCCGACGATATCGCTGAAACCGGTGTGTTTTTGGTCAGCGACGCCGCCCGCCACATCACCGGCGAGACGCTTTTGGCCGATGCCGGGATGCATTTGGGGTTTGCGCCGCTGGCCGCGCGTTAATCTCTCCAACGCGTTCAGCGCAGACCGCCCTTCCTCCGGCGCCTGCGAAATCGGCGCCCCTTCATGCCGCAGCGCAAAAACGCAGCAGATTCGCTGCAAGGCCGCCTGCAACCCAAGGGATTGGTGACGATCGCGTCAGGCGCACGCATCCTCTCGATGTTTATAGCTTGTTCACCGCCTTGTGGTGAATGTTTCGCCGCACACCGCGGCGATCAGCGCGGGGAAACCAGGATGAAGTACATGCGCACGATCTTGACCGTGGCCGCCGCCGGAGTTGCTTTGGTGGGCGTTGCCCAGGCGGACGAAGCCGGCCCGAAATTCACCGGCAATGTCCAACTGGCGACTGATTACACCTTCCGCGGCATCAGCCAAACCAACAATGGCCCCGCGATCCAGGGCGGCTTCGACTACAGCTACGACAAATTCTATGCCGGCGTTTGGGCGTCGAATATCGATTTCGGCCTTGCCGACGGCTCGACCGAAGTTGACCTCTATGCCGGTTTCAAGCCGACGCTTGGCCCGGTAACGCTCGATTTTGGCGCCATAGGCTATTTCTATCCCAACGCATCCGACAACGCCGCTGAGTTGGATTACGGCGAACTCTACGCCAAGGGCAGCATCGCCCCGGCCGAAGGTCTGAGCCTTGGCGCCGCTGTGTTCTATTCTCCGGAATTCACCGGCGAAACCGGCCAGGGCCTTTATGGTGAGGCCAATGGCTCTTATGCTTTCAATGACAGCTTCAGCGTCTCGGGCGCCTATGGCTATCAGGAAGCCGACAAGGCCGATTTCAAGCCCTCAACCGGCAAGCAGGACAATTACTCCACTTGGAACATTGGCGGCACCTATTCCGCTTATGGTTTCGGCTTTGATCTGCGTTACGTTGACACCGACATCAAAGACGTTTCGTTCGCCAAAGAGCGCGTGATCTTCGCGATCAAGCGCAGCTTCTAATTGGTAACGGGTTCTCGTCGCAAGCGAGCAGCCGCCCGGGCCGAAAGGCCCGGGCGGTTTGTTTTGGGCGGTCTCGGATTTCGGTTCCGGGGCGCCGAAATGAACCGCGCTTCTCACCTCAGGCGAAGTTTACGATCACTGGGCGCCGCTGGCCTGCATGGCGTTGCGCTTTACCGTTGAACGCGGCAAAGCACCGCAGTCGCAATCGGACTAAGCCCCACCAAACGCCCATGAAGCGCCTTGTCGATATCCTTCTGGCGAGCCTCGCCCTGATCCTACTGGCGCCGGTGATCGCCACCGTTTGGATTTTGGTTGCCGGCCAGCTCGGCCGCCCAGTGCTGTTTCGCCAAAAGCGCGTTGGCCTCGACGGGCGGGTGTTTGAGATCGCCAAATTCCGCTCCATGCGCGAAGGCTATGACGCCAAGGGAGAGCCGCTGCCCGATGCAGAACGAATGACGCCGCTGGGTGAGACCTTGCGCCGCTACCGCCTTGATGAACTGCCAGAACTGTGGGCGATTTTGCGCGGCGACATGAGCTTTGTTGGCCCCCGACCGTTGGCGGTGAAAGACAATGTCGGCCCGGCCTATATGGTTGAACGCCAGCGCGTGCGCCCTGGCCTCACAGGCCTTGCCCAAGTCAGCGGCAACACGCTTTTGAGCAATGCTGAGAAATTCGCCGTCGACGCCTGGTATGTGCATGATCCGCGCCCGACCAAGGATGTCGAAATTCTGGTCCAGACCGCGCTCACCATCGTCAAAGGCGAGAAGCGCGACGAACCCCTGATCGAAAAGGCCATGTGCTATGCGGAGCGTCTTGATCGGGGCGGTTGAGTCCACCCTTGTCACCTATCAACGCCTGAAAGCGCATGGCGCGCCGCCGGCCCTGCTCATCACTTTGGCGCCCGCCTTGGGCGCCAAACGGCATTCCGATTATGTCGACCTCGCCGCCCAGATCGGCGGCGAAACCGAAGTTCTCTTCGTGGAAAACTGCAATGCGCCCGAGCACGTGGCGCGCGCGGCGGCCGTGGCGCCGGACGTGATTTTCGCCATCGGCTGGTCCCAACTTGTTGGGCCGGAATTGACGGCCACCGCCAAGCGCGGCGTAGTCGGGTTTCATCCCGCGCTTTTGCCCAAGAACCGTGGCCGCGCCGCGATTGCGTGGACGATTTTGCAAGGCGCGGCGGAAGCCGGCGCGTCGCTGTTTTGGATTGATGAGGGCGTCGATAGCGGCCCGATCCTGGCCCAGAGACGCTATCCGATTGATCCGCGCGAAACCGTGCCGACGCTGCTCGCCAAATGCGTGAACGCCTTGGCCGAGGGGCTCGACGAGGTGCTGCCGGCGTTAATCAAAGGCCATTTGCCGGGCCAAACCCAAGACCATGCGCAAGCCACCTATCTGGCCCGGCGCACGGCCGATGACGGCCTCATCGATTGGACCCGCCCGCGCGCCGAGATCGATCGTCTGGTGCGGGCCGTCACAAAGCCCTATCCCGGCGCTTTCACTTTCACCAAGAAGCGCAAGGTTCTGGTCTGGGCGGCCGAACCGATCGACTTGCTGCACTACACTTGGGCTGCTGCCGGCCAGGTGATTGAAACCCGCGACGGCTGCCCGATCGTGCGCTGCGGCGATGACACGGATATGCTCATCACCGCCTATGAAATCGACGGGGCGCCTGAAGCGCGGCTGCCGGCCGGCCAGATCAAGCTGCGCCCGGCTTGGGGGATGAGCGAATAGATGGCCAATGTTCTGGTGATCGCGCCGCACGCGGATGACGAAACGCTCGGCTGTGGCGGCGTGATGGCGCGTCTGGCCGCGCAAGGCCATCGCGTGATCGTTGGCGTCGTCACCGGCAATGGGCCGGGCAAGCATCCTTTGTTCGGGCAGGAAAATTTTGAGATCGTTCGCGGCGAACTGCGCGATGCGTGCAAGGTGCTGGGCGTTGCCGATATTCTGTTTGAAGAAATCCCCACGGTGTTTGTGAAAGACCAGCCGTTGCATGTGCTGAACGACGCTGTGAAGCGGCTGATTGCAACAGCGGCGCCCGAAATCGTTTTCGCGCCATTTCCAAACGACATGCACCGCGATCACCGCGAGATTTATCAAGCCGCAGCCGTTGCGTGGCGGCCCTATCTCGCCCTCGGCCACGCGATCAAAGAGGTCTATTGCTATGAGGTGCAAAGCGAAACGCACTTGAACGTGGCCTATGTCGAAGCCGGCTTCCTGCCCAATATCCACTGGGACATTTCCGGCGAACCGCTGCGCAAAAAGCTCGCCGCGTTCGCCAGCTTCAAGAGCCAAATCCAAGACCCGCCGATGCCGCGCTCGCTGAAAGCGCTGGAAGCCTTGGCGACCTGGCGCGGCAGCCAGATTGGGGTTGAGGCGGCCGAAGCCTTCGTGCTGGTGCGGGCGCTGAAATAGGCCATATGCCGAAGCTGCGCTGCGGATTCAGAATGACGGCGTCGAACCAGCCGAGGCGTATCCGAACACGTACTATTGCCCCCTCTCCTGGACGGAGAGGAGGTCATCTCAGCGCCCGACATCCTTCCTGAAATTCTCCACCGCATTCTTGAGCCGCGCCTGATCAACCATCGCGATGCGCAACGTGTCGGCTTTGCTGTCATCCTCCGGGCGCGCGGCGATTTCCACGCGCACGGTCACGCCACAGCCCTCGCCCCAGGCCGGCTTGTCGAGCGCCGACATGCTGACATGCTTGACGCACGCCTGCGCTGTCGGCTCTCCCGCGATCATATCGCCCAGCGCACCGAACAAATCGCCGTCCTTGGCCGCGAGCTTCAGCGGCTTGCCAAACGGATCATAGGCCCACAGCAGCACCCGCTTGGGGCCAAGTTCCTGGTTGAGATGGGCGGGGCCAAAATAGGTGACGAACTCCTGTTCCAGCGCGCTGCGCGGCGGGGCTTTGGCGGCGGCGTAATCGATCGTGCGCCAAAGCGTCAGCGCGCGGTCTTCGCCAGCCACGCGCACCAGGCCGGCGATGAAGCGATCGCCGCCGCGTTCGGCGTAGAGCACCTGGCGCTGCTCGCCCTTCGCGGCGCTGACCATCGTGTGCCAGACATTTTCGCTGCGAAACTTGTAGTCCTCGCTGAGGCACAGGATCGTGGCTTCTATGTCGGTGGCGGTAAAGCCGAGCCGGATGCCGACCAGATCGTCGCGCGGCTCACCCGAACCGCGCGGCGGCATCGATACCTGCGGCGGACACACCCGCCCGGCAATGATCGAGGCCGGTTTGACGTTCTGCTCGCCAACTCCGCCAACTACGACGAAAGCAATCGCGGCCGAAACCGCCAGCAGCCCGACGATCCAGGCCAGCATGATCCACAGCGAACGCATGATGGCTTCCCCGCCCGTCCTCTCCATTGCACCAGTTCGTCTTTGCCACGGCGCAGCGCGCCACGCTATAGACCAGAACAGACCATGATCGCTTTCGCCGCCCTGCTCGATCGCTTGCTGTTGACGTCAGCCCGCAACGACAAACTGCGCCTGCTTGGCCGCTATTTCACCGCCACGCCTGATCCCGATCGCGGCTGGGCGCTGGCGGCGCTGAGTGGGTCGCTCGATCTCGGCGCGGCCAAACCGGCAATGCTGCGCGGTTTGATCGCCGCCCGCATGGACCCAGAGCTGTTTGCACTTAGCTATGACTATGTCGGCGATCTGGCCGAAACCATCGCGCTTGCCTGGCCAACCCAAGCTGGCGCCAATCGCGCGCCGGATTTGGCCGAAGTGGTGGAGCGCTTGCGGGCAGCCAAGAAGGCGCACGCGGCGGACTTGATCGAGGGCTGGCTTGATGCTCTGGACGCTCAAGGCCGCTGGGCCTTGCTCAAGCTCGTCACCGGCGGATTGCGGATCGGCGCTGGCGGGCGGTTGGCCAAGCAGGCGCTGGCTGAGTCGTTCGACAAGCCGCTGCAGGTGATCGAAGACATCTGGCCTGGCCTCAATGCTCCGTATCCGGATTTGTTTGCTTGGCTCTGTGGCGCTGCGCCCGATCCGCCGATCACCAGCGTGATGCGGTTTCGCCCGGTGATGCTTGCCCATCCGCTGGAAAGCTATGCCGATCTCACCATCGCCGATTATGCGGCCGAATGGAAATGGGACGGCATCCGCATCCAGGCCGTGCGCGCGGGCAACGAAGCGCGCCTGTTCAGCCGCACCGGCGAAGACATTGGGGTTGCCTTTCCCGATGTGCTGGCCGGGCTCGCGTTTGACGGCGCGATTGACGGCGAATTGCTGATCCGGCGCGGTGAATCTGGCATTGGCGATTTCAATGATTTGCAGCAACGGCTCAATCGCAAGACCGTCGACAAGAAGCTGATCGCCCGGCTGCCCGGCTTCATCCGCGCTTATGATCTGCTGCATCATGGCGAGGAAGATCTTCGCGGTGAAACCTTCCGTGTCCGGCGCGCTCGCCTGGAAGCGCTGATTGCCGAGGGCGCCGGGCCAGCGCTTGATCTATCGCCGCTGGTGGCGGCGCCCAATTGGGATACACTCGCCGCGCTGCGGCTTAAGCCCTCCGATCCCGCCATCGAAGGCTTGATGCTGAAGCGCTGGGACAGCCGCTACGAACAAGGCCGCATCACCGGACTGTGGTGGAAATGGAAACGCGATCCGCATTTGGTCGATTGCGTCTTGATGTATGCACAGCGCGGCCACGGAAAACGCTCCAGTCTCTATTCCGATTTCACATTTGGGGTGTGGAGCGAAGGCGCGCTCACGCCGGTGGGCAAGGCCTATTTCGGCTTCACCGATGAGGAGTTGAAGCAACTCGACAAGTTCGTGCGCGATCATACGACCGAAAAGTTCGGCCCGGTGAGGGCGGTGGAAGCCAAACTGGTTGTGGAGGTGGCGTTTGAAGGGCTTGCGCGGTCCACGCGCCACAAATCGGGCGTCGCCATGCGGTTTGCACGCTTCCATCGCATCCGCTGGGACAAGCCTGCCGCAGAGGCCGACGAGTTGGCGACTTTGGAGAAGCTGCTGGCGCGGGACTGAACCGGCAAAACGATTTTCGTTGCCGCCAAATCCGGATATGCCGCGCTGCGAACGACCAAGGAGCCCCCATGTCCCCGACAGAACTCTGGGCCAAATATGGCGACGCCGTGATAGACGGCGCGCTCAATGTGTTGATTGCGGGCGCAATCCTGTTTGTCGGGATGTGGCTGGCCGGGGCGCTGGCGTCCGGTGTGCGCCGCGCCGCCAAGCGCAATCCCCGCTTCGACGACACGCTCGCGGCGTTCTTTGCCTCACTGGTGCGCTATGGCCTGATGGCGCTGGTGATCATTGCTGTGCTTGATCGCTTCGGCGTGCAAACAACCCAGATCGTCGCCGTACTGGGCGCGGCCACGCTGGCGATCGGGCTTGCGCTGCAGGGGACGCTGTCGAATGTCGCGGCCGGCGTCATGCTGATGCTGTTTCGGCCCTACAAGCTCGGCGACTTTGTGGAGATCGCCGCCCAAAAAGGCGTGGTCAAAGACATCAACATCTTCACCACCGAACTTGCCAGCCTCGACAATGTAAAAATCGTTCTGCCCAATGGCCAATGCTGGGGCGCGCCGATTTCCAACTTCACCGCGCACGATACGCGCCGCGCCGAGATGACGTTTGCGGTCGGCTATGAGGCGGATTTAAACGAGGCGCTCGCCGTGATCGAGGCGACGGTCAAGGCCGATCCGCGCGTGCTTGCAACGCCGGCGCCGTTGGTGAAAGTCACCGCGCTTGGCGATCACGGCGTGACGATCCTGGCCAATGTTTGGACCAAGACCGCCGACCTGCTGACGGTGAAGATGGATGCGATCAAAGCGGTGAAAGAAGCGCTCGACCGCGCCGGCGTGCCGATCCCCTTCCCAACCCAGGTGGCGTATCATTTCGAGGTCGGCCGGCTTGACGGCGTCCCCAAAGCGCCGCCGGCGCCGCCGCCAGTTTACCAGATCGAACCAAATCGTCCGGGTTCGGAGTAATTTACATCCGCTCTGGCGCGGCGATGCCAAGCAGATCAAGCGTCAACGCCAATTGCCGCAGCGTGAGATCTGCCAGCGCCAAACGCGAAGCGCGCACGCTTGCATCTGGCTCCGAAAGGATGGGGCACTGCGCGTAAAAACCGCTGAACGCCTGCGCCAGATTGAAGGCATGCTCGGCCAGGAAGTGGGGACTGCGTTTGTCGTAGGCGGCCACGGCCGCGCCGGCGATAGCGTCGAGCGCCAGGGTCAGCGCCCGCTCCGCCGGATGCGCGACCGTGATGGCGCCAGGCGACACGCTTTGCTCAGCCGCCTTGCGCAGGATCGATTTGATCCGCACGGCCGCATAAAGCAGATACGGCCCGGTCTTGCCCTCAAAGCTCATGAAACGGTCAAGGTCGAACACATAAGAGGTGCCGCGGAAGTTCGACAGATCGGCAAACTTCACCGCCGCGATCGCGACCTTATGGGCGACGTCTTCAAACTCTTCGGCCGAGAAATCCGCGCCGATCTCGGCTTCGCGCAGGCGCGCGCGGGCCTTGTCGGTGGCGTCTGCGATCAGGTCGGAAAGCCGCAACACACCGCCGGCGCGGGTTTTGAACGGTTTGCCGTCGGTTCCGTTCATGGTGCCAAAGCCAATATGCTCCAGCGCTTCGCGCGCGGCATAACCGGCCTTGGCGGCGGCGCGATAAACCTGCTCCAGATGGTCGGCTTGGCGCTGGTCCACGACATAAAGCGCGAGATCCGGCTGCAATTCCGTTCGCCTTTGTACGACCGTGGCCAGATCCGTCGTGCCATACATGGCCGAGCCCTCCGAGCTGATGACCAGCAGCGGCGGCAATTCTTTCTTGTCGGTTTCTTGGGCAACACGCACGATCTGGGCGCCCTGGTCGACCTCAAGCAGCCCCTTCGCCTGCAAGTCCGCGATCATGTCGGCGATAAAAGGATCGGCGTCGGCTTCGCCGTTCCACAGATCGAAATCAACTCCAAGCGCGGCATAATCGCGCTTCAACGCGGCCATCGAGACCGCTTTCATCTTCGCCCAAATGCGGCGGTTTGTGTCATCGCCGCCTTGCAAAGCGGCGGTGGCCTTGCGGGCGCGGTCGCGGAAGACGGCATCCTCTTTCGCGCGCAAGGCAGCGACAGGATAGGCGTTCGACAGATCATCGAGCGTCATGGCCTCCAGCCGCGCCGACAATCCGGGTTCTGACAAATCGCCCAGCTCATCTTCCAGGGCTACGATCAGCAGCCCCATCTGGAAGCCCCAATCGCCAAAATGGGCATCGCCCCAGACGGTATCGCCGCGGGCGCGGAAGAGGCGTTTCAAGCTTTCGCCGATGATCGCTGTGCGCAGATGGCCGACATGCATCGGCTTGGCGACATTGGGCCCGCCATAATCGATCACCACGCGGCGCGGCGCATCGACCCGCGGCAAACCGCAGCGCGCGTCCGCCGCCAGCGCGCGCGCGCGCGCGGTGACAGCCTGCGGACTGACCGTGAGGTTCAGAAATCCCGGCCCGGCAATTTCAAGCGCCGAAATCAGCGGATCAGCCCGAAAACGCTCCGCCACCGCTTCAGCGATTACGCGCGGCGGTTTGCCAGCCTGCTTAGCGGCGGCCATGGCGCCATTGCATTGGAATTCCGCAAGGTCTGGCCGGTCGGAGCGCTTCACGGCGCCCAAGCCGGCCTCAAGCCCTTCGGCCGCGAACGCAGCGCTCGCAGCCGCCGACAGGGCGGCCGCGAGATCGCTCACGAGCCACCGCCCTGACGCGCACCGACATCGACGCGGAAGCGCTTGCCGGCGCGGTTGAAAGCGAGTTGGTCGTCTGTCAGATCAAAGCCGACCAGCACTTCAAAATTGGCCCCGGAGGTTTTTTCGTTCGCCCGCGGGATCACGATCCGCTCGATCCGCTCAGGACCCGCAACGCGATCTTCGCCGCGCGGAAAGTTCACGTTCAGTTCGAAATACTGCTTTTCGATCGGGGCGGCGTCCTTGCGCGTCACCGCAACCCAGTAGCGATAGACATGGCTGTCGCCGCTTGCCTGCGGGCCGCGACCGAAGGCCAAATCCATTTCCAGGTTCATCACGATCGGATCGGCGCCGACATAACGGCACAGGCCGCGCACGCCACGGATCTCACCAGTATAGCTCACATTGGCGAAGCGCTCTGCACCATCGCCAGCAAACTGCACGATCCGCGAATTGTCATACAGGATGCCCATCAGCGGACACGGGCCGGCATTGGGTTGGCTGCCGCCGGGATCGGCGCCGACGCTGCGCGCGATGCGGCCAAAGAAGCCCGGCTTCTTGGCGGTTTCAGCCTGCGGGGGCGCGTCAAGCTTGGCCGCGCGGCCGCCGCCGCACGCCGCCAAAGGCAAAGCCGACAAAACCAACAGCGCCGGCGCCCATTTCAGTCTGAGGCTTGCCATCCCGTACCCTTTGTTTGACCCCGGCCCTTTGCGAAAGCCGATCTATCGACCACAATTACATTGCTGGCCGAAGCCCGGCCAAATCCGATACAAGGCTCCTTACCGGGCGTCGGGGCGGGCTGCAACGCCCGCAGGCGCCCGCACGATGATCCTTTGAAGGCCAGGAAGCAGAATGATGACCGCGCCGCTGCGCCCACACCCGAAACCGCCGCTCCGGCTGCTTTTGGCGGCCCCCCGCGGTTTTTGCGCCGGCGTCGATCGCGCCATCCTGATCGTTGAGCAGGCGCTCGTCAAATGGGGCGCGCCGGTCTATGTGCGCCATGAGATTGTCCATAACCGCCATGTGGTGGACCGGCTGAAGCGCCTGGGCGCGGTGTTTGTTGAGGAACTGACCCAATGCCCGCCGGACCGGCCGGTGGTGTTTTCGGCCCATGGCGTGCCAAAATCGGTGCCCGCCGAGGCCGAGCGGCGCCAAATGCTGTACCTGGACGCCACCTGCCCGTTGGTGTCGAAAGTCCATGTCGAAGCCCAGCGCCATTCCGACGCCGGGCGCGAGATTGTGCTGATCGGCCATCACGGCCACCCAGAAGTGATCGGCACGATGGGCCAATTGCCGGCCGGCGCGATCAGCCTGATCGAGACCGTCGACGATGCGGATGCCTATAGGCCGCGTGATCCGGGGCGGCTCGCCTTCGTGACGCAAACCACGCTGTCAGTGGACGACACCGCCGAGATCGTCGCGCGGTTGCGCACGCGCTTTCCTGAGATCGCGGCCCCGCACAAGGAAGACATCTGCTATGCCACCACCAACCGCCAGGACGCCGTGAAAACCCTCGCTGGCGGCGCCGATCTGGTGCTGGTGATCGGGGCGCCGAACTCATCCAATTCCGTGCGGCTGGTGGAAGTGGCGCTGCGCGCCGGCGCCCGCGCTGCGTACTTGATCGCGGACGCAGATGCGGTGAAGTGGGACTGGTTTGACGGCGTTTCCACACTTGGCGTTACCGCAGGCGCGAGCGCACCAGAAGACCTCGTGGAAGGCCTGATTGCGGCCTGCGCGGAGCGCTTTGAGGTGGCCGTTGAAGAAGTCCGTGTGACCGACGAGAACGTGGTCTTTCGCTTGCCGCGCGTATTGACGGAGTAACGATTTGGACGCGCTGATTTCCCTGCTCGACGATGCCGCCCGCGACTTGATCAAGATCCACAAGCGCCCGGTGCGCATTGGCGTTTCCGGCGCGCAGGGCTCTGGCAAGTCGACATTCGCGTCGGCCTGGGCCAAGGCCAATCCGAAGGTGGCGCATTTCTCGCTCGATGATGTCTATCTTACCACCAAGCAGCGCCTGGATCTCGCCGCCAAGGTTTCGCCACTGCTGAAGACCCGCGGGCCGGCCGGAACCCACGATTTGGAACTGGCCAAACGCACATTTCGCCAACTTGCTTCGGCGCGCGCGCGCGACACCACGCCCCTGCCGCGCTTCGACAAGGTCGCAGACCAGCCGGTAAAATCGCAAGCCTGGCCGCTTTATACCGGCACGCCCAACGTCATGCTGATCGAAGGCTGGTGCATCGGCGCCGCGCCAGAGCCGGACGATCTGCTGCAAATCCCAATCAATGATCTGGAGGTGACCGAGGACGCCGACGGCCGCTGGCGCGCCTTCGTCAATCAACGCCTTGGCGACGAATACGCCGCCTTCTTTGCCCAGCTGGATCTGATCGTGCATTTCAAGGCGCCGCATTGGGATGTCGTGCCGGGCTGGCGGCGCCAACAAGAAGCGGGATTGCGCAAACTTGCCGTCGACAAGCTGCCGCCGGAGGTGCTCGCCAATCTGGACCGCTTCGTGATGCATTTCGAACGCGTTACCCGCCACATGCTGGCCAGCGGCTGCCGCGCCGATTGGACCGTCGTGCTCGACGATGATCGCGTTGTGCGCGATATCGTTTTGCCGGGTTAAACGCGGTGGCTGTCTATACAGATATCAGCGATGAAGAACTCGCCGGGCTGCTTGATCTTTACGATCTCGGTGCGCCGCTGATGTTCAAGGGCATTGCGGAAGGGGTATCGAACTCCAACTTCCTGCTGGAAACCACGCGCGGCCGCTTCATCCTGACCGTGTTTGAACATCGCGCCGCGCCCGCCGATCTGCCGTTTTTCATGGATGTGATGCGCGCGCTGGCTGACGCGCAGTTTCCAGCGCCCGCCCCGCAGGCAACGCGCACAGGCGCCTATCTCGCCAGCGTGCGCGCCAAGCCGTGCGCGATTGTCAGCTTCCTGGCTGGCGTTTCGCCGCGCCGACCGAGTGCAGCCCAATGCAAAGCAATCGGCGCCACTTTGGCGCATATGCATCTGGCGCTGGCGGATACCGATTTGGTGCGCGCCGATGCTCTAGGCCCGCCGGCTTGGGACGCGATGATCCGAACCCGGATGAATGAAGCCGAAGCGCTGCGCCCTGATTTGGCTGTCGCCTTGCTGAACGATCTGGCAGTGATCGCTTCAGGCTGGCCGGCCGATTTGCCAAGCGGGATCATCCATGCCGACCTTTTTCCCGATAACGCGCTGTTGCAGGGCGAAGTGGTCAATGGCGTGATCGACTTCTACTTCGCCTGCACCGGCTTTTGGGCCTATGATTTGGCCGTGTGCCTCAATGCCTGGTGCTTTGAAGGCCCGCGCAGCTTCAATCTGACTAAAGGCATGAACCTGATAGCGGGATACGAAAGCGTCCGAACACTGACGATCGCGGAGCGCGCAACCTTACCCATACTTGCGCGCGGCGCGGCCTTGCGCTTTTTTGCCACCCGCCTTGCCGATTGGGCTGCGACCCCGCCGGGCGCGCTGGTCAAACAAAAAGACCCGCTCGAATACGCCGACCGGCTTGATTTTCATCGCGCCGCGACGGCCGCTTCCGATTATGGCGGGTGACAGCAAAACGCGTCGCGCAAAACGATCCCAAAAGAAACCGGCGCATCGCCCCACGCGCAGCTCTAATTCGGCGCGTTGAGAGCATCCGTGGCCTGTACGCCCAGCGCCATCTCATCCAAATAGACTTGGCGCACGCTGGCGTTCGGCGTCATTGCCATCAGAACCGCGCCGGTGGCGATTTGGCCGAGATGATCCTCGTCGAGATCGGCGAAGATCACGCGCAGTTGCGCCATAAGCAAATCGTGTTGCGCCACTGCGGTCGCCGCCTTCGATTGAACCTTTTCGCGAATGCGCTTCATGGCTTTGCTCCGTCACGGCTGCGTGGGACCACCGACAAATCGGCCCGCGGCAAGATGCTGACAATCAAGCGGGTGACGGCTCCAGCGGGGTCTGCGCATGGCAGGATCAGCCACTCGAGCACAAACGCTGCTGCCTCGGGGCGCACGCAAGCCGCGCGCATGATCTGCGGCGCGCCTTCCAATGCGGCCGAAAAGACCCGTTCCGGCCCGTTCGGTCGGATGCAAGACATTAGCAAGCGGCGCGCCCGCCCAATCGCGCCCGATCAAATCGACAAAGCGTGCGCCAACGGTTTCGACGCGCAACGCGCCAAGCAAAGAATCCAGCTGCAGAAACGCCAAATGGGGCAAGTACGAAATCAGATCTTCAACCGCAAAGGCAGAGCGCAAAGGCGGGCCGGCTCCCGCTTGCTTGGAGGTCGAGATCGCTCGCAACTCCCGATGGCCTGGGAGCAGTCGGTTCATTCCGTCACAAGTGTTGGATGGCGAAAGGACAGCCCTGCATTCAGGACTGACCAACCTCGCAGCCATCGACCACATACAACGTATCGCGCAATTCGACAGAAGTCACGAAGCCGCTTTAGGCCGCCGCGGAAGGCAGTCTGTAGTCCTTGAAGGTTTCACGCAAAGCGAGCTTGTTAATCTTGCCCGTTGCACCGAGCGGTATCGCTTCGACATACGCCACGTCGTCCGGCGTCCACCATTTGGCGATCTTGCCTTCCAGGAACTTCAGCAGGTCTTCCTTGCTCGGTTGCGCACCGGGCTTGGGTTGAATGATCAAAAGCGGCCGCTCATCCCATTTCGGATGATAGATGCCGATCACGGCCGCGTTCGCCACGCCCGGCGCGCCGACTGCGATGTTTTCGATTTCGATCGAGCTGATCCATTCGCCGCCGGACTTGATCACATCCTTGGCGCGGTCGGTGATCGTCATGTAGCCTTTCTCATCCAAGGTCGCAACGTCGCCGGTGTCGAAGAAGCCTTCCGCATCAAGCACCGTGCCTTGCGCATTACGCGCGCCATCGCCGCGGAAATAGGCTTTTGTGACGGCCGGGCCCTTCACCATCAAGCGCCCGAACGTCTTGCCGTCATGGGGCAATATCTCACCGGCATCGTTGACGATTTTCATATCGACAGTGAAAGGCGCGCGCCCCTGCTTCAGCTTCAGGCGCACCCGTTCGTCGAAGCTTGCCGCCTGATCTTCCGGCGCCAGCGTGCCGAGCGTGCCCATCGGGCTCATTTCCGTCATGCCCCAGGCATGCACGACATCGATGCCGTAGTCCTGCTCGAACGCGCGCAGGATCGCTTCCGGCACAGCCGAGCCGCCGATGATCACGCGCTTCAAGGTGGAGAGCTTCAAATTGTTGTCGCGCAGATGCTGCAGCAGCATCAGCCACACCGTTGGCACTGCGGCGGTGAGCGTCACCTTCTCGGTTTCCAACAACTCATAGACCGAAGCGCCATCGAGCTTGGCGCCCGGCATCACCAGTTTGCAGCCGACCAGGGGCGCGGCAAATGTCAACGCCCAGGCATTGGCGTGGAACATCGGCACCACCGGCAGCACAACATCCTTGGCGCTCATGCCAAAGGTGTCGCCCATGCATACCACCATGGCGTGCAGCAGATTGGAGCGATGCGAATATAGCACGCCCTTGGGATTGCCGGTTGTGCCGGAGGTGTAGCACAGGCCGGCGGCGGTGTTTTCGTCGAACTGGCCCCAGGCCGCATCCGTCGGCCGGCCGGCAATCCAGTCTTCATAGCAGAGCAGATTGGGGATCGTGGTTTGCGCCGGCATATGGGCGCGATCGGTCAACGCCACATAGTGCTTCACGGTGAGCAGATGGGGATGGATCTTCTCAATGATCGGCGCGAAAGTGAGGTCAAACATCAGCACTTCATCGCCGGCATGATTGGCGATCCAGGCGATCTGTTCGGGATGCAGGCGCGGGTTCAAGGTGTGCAGCACCGCGCCGATGCCCATGGCGCCGTACCAGGCTTCCATGTGGCGGCCACTGTTCCACGCCAGCGTCGCAACGCGATCACCGATGCCAATGCCAGCATCAATCAGGGCGTGGCTGACCTGTTTAGCGCGCACGCGAAGCGTCGCGTAATCGGTCGCCACCATCGGGCCTTCGACGCTGCGGGTGACGATCTGGCGATGGCCGTGCCTGGCCGCCGCGTGATCGAGCACTTTGTCCAGCGTCATTTGCCAATCTTGCATCAGGCCCAACATCGGCGCGCTCCCATTTGTGGTTTCGTCTCTTGGTGCAACGCATAGCGAGACGCCGAAGCCGGCGCAATTCACGGTGCTGCTGAAACGAGAAGCGCCGCGGAGCAGTGCTCCACGGCCAGGGCCATTCAAAGAATCCTTCCGGTGACGGTTTTTATGGCTTGGTCGCGGTCTTCGCGGAAGTTTTCGCGGGCTTCAGGTATGGGGAGGCCGGTTTTTCTGAGCAGCGACAAGGCCAGATTGCGCAGTCCGGCGAGCGGGCGGGCGCCGGCGCGGACACGGCAGCTGTCCTCGCCCATGCTCACGTCGCGGACATGGTGCAGCCGGTTTTCGATGGCCCAATGGGCGCGATTGAGCGCCAACAGGCGTTGGGGATCAGCTTCAATTGCCGACAGACTGGTGACCAAATAGGCGACTTCGACGCTGTCGCGTCCGTGCACGCGGCGATGACGTTCGATGCGCGCGACT
>JBEIHY010000063.1:0-20045 GCA_040381035.1 Hyphomonadaceae bacterium | reverse complement strand
CCTTTTGAAGCCAGGTGTCGGCGACGGGCCTACGGTCGGCTACGCCGACCTCCGCCCCGCCGCCGACACCTGAAACCCAACACCATCAACCCAACCAGAGGGGGCAATTCTTCATGACGCAAAGGGGGCAGTTCCCGGTGACGCTTGACACCGCTCCCGCGTCAGATCCTTCAAGGGCACGCGCCCAAGCGCACGCCGCAGCTGCCGCAGGGCGTGGTCCTTCGAGCGTCCAAGCGGCTTGCCGACGGCCCGAAGGTCCTCAAGATGTAAGTCGATGAGGTTGCCGAAGGTCTCGCCCCGGCCGATCCGCACCATGGCAGGGTTCAACTGCCGGTTGATCGCGCGCTCTGCGTCCCGCGCGCCCAGGCCTCCGCATCCCCTTTGAGGGCGAACTTCCGCGACAGCTCGTGGCCGTTCCGCCGGATTTGCGCTCGCCACTTGCCGCGTCGTTTCTGGAAGGTCGCCACGGGTGATTGCTCCGTCATCCAGCATTTGACGACGCGCGCGGCGGGTGCAATCCGGGTGCAGTGCGAAGGAAAACACAAGCCGACGGGCGGAATCAAAAGAGAACACCCGGGCACAATTGATGACCAAAATCGTGTGCCCAAGGCTTTGAAGATGCTAGAAAAATCGCTTAAAAACAATCAGATGCAGTTCTCCGTCGCCCCAATGATGGATTGGACGGACCGGCATTGCCGGGCGTTTCACCGCCAGCTGACGCGGCGGGCGCTGCTGTATAGCGAGATGGTCACAGCGGATGCGGTGATCCATGGCGACCGTGATCGGTTGATCGGCTTTAGCGATGTCGAGCATCCGGTGGCGTTGCAGCTCGGCGGCAGCGATCCGGCGAAGTTGGCGCAGGCGAGCGCGATTGGGGCCGCGTTTGGCTATGACGAGATCAATCTCAATGTCGGCTGTCCGTCGGATCGGGTGCAGGAGGGCCGCTTCGGCGCCTGCCTGATGCGCGAGCCTGCGCTGGTGGCGGATTGCCTGGCGGCGATGAAACAGGCCGTCCGCGTGCCCGTGACGGTCAAGCATCGCCTTGGCGTTGATGATCAGGATCCGGAACAATCGCTGTTTGCGTTTGTCGAGACCCTCGCCGCGGCGGGCGTGACGACCTTCATCGTCCATGCCCGCAAGGCTTGGCTGAAGGGGCTCAGCCCGCGCGAAAATCGCGATGTGCCGCCGCTTGATTATGAGATTGTGCGGCGGTTGAAAGCCTGCCGGCCCGAACTGACGATCATCCTGAATGGCGGCCTGGGCGATCTTGACCTGGCCGCGCGGGAGATGGCTGGGCTGGACGGCGTAATGCTGGGCCGGGCCGCGTATCAGACGCCGGCAATCCTGGCCGATGTCGATAGCCGCTTCTATGGGGCGGATGCTCCGTATTCGGACATGGTCGGCGTGCTGGAAAGCTATAAACCCTATATCGCTGCGCAACTGGCGCGCGGCGTTCATCTGCACGCCATGACGCGCCATGTGCTTGGCCTGTTTCACGGCGTGCCGGGCGGGCGCAAATTTCGCCAGGTGCTGACAGTGGAAGGCGTGCGCAAAGGCGCGGGGCTTGAGGTGCTTGATCGCGCTTTGGCCTGTGTGACGCGGGTGGCGGCGTGAGCCTCGATGCGGCCGCGCCGCACATTTGGTGGTTGCTTGCAGCGCTGCTGCCGGCCGGGCTGTTTGCGGGTTTGATTGCGGGGCTGTTTGGCGTCGGCGGCGGCGTAGTGATTGTGCCGGTTCTCTATCAGCTGCTCACCGCCCTTGGGTTCGGCGATACCGCGCTGCATATGGCGGTGGCGACGTCGCTGTCTACGATCATTGCCACATCGTTTTCATCCTTGAACGCTCACCGCAAGAAGGGCGCGGTGGACGAGGCGGTGTTGCGCAGCTGGACGCCGTGGGTTGCTTTTGGCGCGGTCGGCGGGGCAGCGCTGGCCGGGCTGATGTCGGCGCGCGGGCTGGAACTGGTGTTTGGCGTCCTGGGTCTTTTGGTGGCGGCGCAATTTCTGTTTGCGCGCGAGGATTGGCGTTTGGCGGCGGCGCTGCCGACAGGCGCGGTGCGGGCCGGTATCGGGGTGAGCCTCGGCGGCGTTTCGGCGCTGATGGGCATAGGCGGTGGCGCTTTTGGCGCAACCTTGATGACGCTGTGCGGGCGGCCGATCCATCAGGCCGTGGCCACGGCCAGCGGTTTTGGCGCCGCCATCGGTATCCCCGCATCGCTGGCCTTGATCATGGCCGGCTGGTTCGTTCCTGGGCGCCCGCCTTTGTCATTGGGCTATGTCAACGCGCCGGCGTTTGCAGCGATTGGGGCATTGACCGTCGCCATGGCGCCGGTGGGCGCGCGTTTGGCGCATCGGCTCGATCGCAGTCTGTTGAAGCGCTTGTTCGGCGCCATGTTTGCAGTGATTGCGGTGAAAATGCTCTTTGACGCCGTGCGCTGATCGCCGCGCGGGTTATCGTCCGGACCCGGACGATTTGGCGGGGCGTCCATCATAGCCCATCTCGGCAATCCACTGGCGCACCAAAGCCAGACCTTCGGTATGGACGAGGCTGCGGCCGAGTTCGGGCATCATTTCGCCGGGATCGGTGCTGGTCATGCGATAGACCAGGATGGAGCGATCCGGTTTGCCGGGCTCAATCGCAAAATCGAGGCCTGCAGAGGCGCGCCCCGCCGCCACCGGCCGTTTGCCCACGCCCCACTGGGCCGGCGCATGCTGGATGCTGCGCAAATCCAGGCCGGAATTGTTCGCCGGGCCGCGCGGATTGTGGCAGTGGGCGCAATTGATCTCCAGATAGGCCCGCGCGCGGGCGTCCAGCGGGCTTGCGGCGTCGTCCAGCGCGGGTGCTCGCGGGGCTTGATCGGGGGCCGGGGCGTTGGTGAGGCGCCCGCTGGCGGCCCAGGCGGCGATTTGATTGACGCCGTCGGGACCCGGACGATTGAGGAAGCGCACTTTCGGCCCGATCGGCGTGATTTTGCCATCGACGCTGTGGCAGCCCTTGCACTGGTTCTTGTTCGGCGCGTGCCAATCAACGCTTCGCGGCGCGCCGGCGGCGTCGAGGAAAGATGCAGGAAAGTCGGCCCCTGCGATGGCGAGCTTTGCTTCGGTTTGAGCTGCGTTCCAGAGATAAGTCGCGCCTTCCCAGCCGGTTGGCTTGTGAACCAGCAGGCGGGTTTCCAGCAGTTGAAGATTGTCATCTGGCCGGCGAAAATCAGCCGGATAAGCGAAGGTCTTGATCAAAACGGCGCCAACGGGAAACGCGAAAGTCTCATCGGCCTGATAAGTCGCGGCTTGGCCCGGGGGGAGATACACAAAGCGCTGCTTTAACGCAAAATCGGAGAACAGCGCCTGCGTCAGCAGATAGGGGGTAACGCCCGGCGCGGGGCGCTGGGCGGCCGTGTCAAGAAACAATCCGTAGGCGGACAATTCCGGCGCCCACTCGGCGCGCATCAAGCGCCTATCCTGCACTCCGGCGGGCGCGGCGCTGACGCAGGCCCAGGCCAGCGCCAGCGCACCAAGAAGACGCGCGATGCCAATCATTCCTGCGTCAGCTTCACCGCTGGCGGCTCCGCAATCGGCGTGACCGGTGGGATGGCGGGCGTCGGGTTCATGGTTTCCAAAGGCCCGCCAGCGACGGCGACGCCGAGCGACAAGGTGGTTACCACCGACTTGTCGACGCGGGCGTTCTTGCGGATGTCGATCCGCACGGGCTCGGTGCGCGGCTGACCGGCGGCGACATAAGTGGTGGCGCCGTCCCACAGAATATCAGGCAGCGCGATGCCCGCGCCGGCGAGGGCGGCGAAATCTCCGGCCGGTCTAAAGCCAACCGGGCCAAACAGATTGTCGCGGATCACGATATCGCGCGGCAGGGCATTGTAATTGCGATCCTCGATCTTTTCGCGATAGGCGATCACCATGATGTTCGTCGTGGCGTGATTCCCGATCGTGTTCTTGAACACATGTACATTGCGATTGGCCATCACGATCATGCCGGTGCCGGTTGGCACAGTGGCGACGATATTGCCCTTGGGGGCAAAGTTTGGCGTGTCGTTTTGGTCGATGGTGTTTTCAAACACCCGGATCGAATTGCCGCCGACAATCGGCAGGCCCGGAAGATCAAACACCAAAATGCCGCCGGTATTGCGCCGGGCGATGTTGCGATAGACATCGGCCTTCTCGGAGTTCTCAATCTCGATCCCGGCAACATTGAACTCCGCCAAGTTCTCACGCACGACAATGTTCTTCGATTGCCCGACATAGATGCCAGCGTCGGACGCGCCGCGCACGGTGACGCGCTCGATCAGCACATTGCTGGACGACACCGGATAGACGCCGTAGGCGCCATTAGATTCCTTTGGGCCGCCGGTCCATTCCACGCGCAGATTGCGGAACGTGATCTGATCGGAGCCTTTGGATTTGATCGCATCGCCCTTGCTGTCTTCCACCGCGAAGTTTTCCAAAACGATGCGGTCAGAGGTGATCAGCAGGCCTTCGGCGCCTTGCTTCTGGCCTTTGAACGACAGGATCGATTTTTCCGGCCCCTCGCCGCGGATGCGCACCCGGTCGACATCGAGCGAGAGCCCCGCGGTGAGATCAAAACGGCCTTTGGCGAGGCGCACCTCATCGCCCGGCTTGGCCTGAATTAAGGCCGCTTGCAGCTTGCCCTGCGCATCCAGCCCTGGCTTGATCCGCCAGGTTTTCGCGTCCGCCATTCCCGCCACTGCCAGCCCCAAGGCCGCCATGGCGATCAGTCTTCCCCGCATGGTCTGCTCCCTCAATCTGGCGCGATCAAAGACTGCCCCGCGGCCAAGAGCAAGATGGCAGATGCGCGCGACGGAACGGCCGCGGCGGCCCGTTGGAAGGGTCTCACTACTGCGAAGGGAGTTCGCATGCGTATCTTGACTGGCCTGATCCTGCCTGCGGCCCTGTTTGTCAGCCCCGCTTTTGCTCAAACGCCGCCGCCGCCCGGCGGGGGCCCCCGCGAAGCCTGTAAGGCCGATGTTCAGAGCCTGTGCGCCAGCGTCGCCGGAAGCGATGATCGCCGCGCCATCGGCAAATGCCTGCGCGACAATCAGGCCAAGCTCAGCCAAGGCTGCAAAGACGCGATGGCCGCCCGCATGGCCGAGCGCGGCGAAGGCAAGGGGCGCGGAAAGGGCAAAGGCGCCCCGGCCTGCCGGGCAGACGCCGAAAAACTCTGCACCGGCATTCAGCCGGGCGAGGGCCGGATCATGGCCTGCCTGAAGGACAAGCAGGCGCAGGTCAGCGACGCCTGCAAGTCCGAAATGGCGCAGATGAAATCGCGCACTCCTTAAAGGTTTCGCCGCCGCGGGATCAGCGCTTGCGCCAGTAATGGTAGGCGCCGATCTCGCGGAAGCCGAGCTTGCGATAAAGGGCAATCGCGTTGGCGTTTTCGGCCGCGACATGCAGGAACAGCGTGGCGCCGGCGCCGGCGTCTGCGGCCATCGCTGCAATAATCGCGCTTGCATGACCGGCGCTGCGATCGGCCGGTTTGGTGCGCATGGCGTGGATGCCGACCATGTCGAGATGGCGCGCGGTGATGCCGGCGCCGGCGGGGCTTTCACCGTTCCAAGACGTGAAGAAGCGCACGCAGCCGGTGCGGGCATAGGTGTCGGCGCGCAGCTTGGAATCGGCGGAGTCAAAGCCGTCGCCCTCAAACACATCGCGCCAGGGATCGTCCGGGTTCGGACGGATCGTGACTGACCAGGCGGGAGCACAGACGGGCGCGCCGTCGCGCACCATGACCAGAGCCTTTTCGCCGTCATCGCTATAACCCCGCGCGATGAGCGCCGTGAGCGTTCCGGCCGGAACCAGCGGAAGAATGATCCGAAACGCCGGCGTGATCTGATGGGCGGCGAAGAAGTCTTCGGCCTGCGCGATTTTCGCAAGCGCTGGCAGGCCATTGCTACGGCCAAGAATGGCGGCGCTGTTCAGCCGCCCGATAGCGCCGCCATTGGCGCTGACGATCCAATCGTCAAACGCGACTTGCGCCAGCGGCTTCCAGCCCAACACAGTCGCGATCTCGGTGCGGCGCAACAGGTCCAGATCGGTCATGCGGCGTCGATCAGGCCGGGATCGTCCAAACGCGCAGAATTCACCCGCGACGAGACGCGATGCATCGTCAATAGCGCCTCATCGGCGGGCTGCATCATCCATTGCAGTGGCTCCAGCGGCGATTTCGGATCAAGCCACAACGCCCAGGCCTCACGCGCCAGGATCACCGGCATCCGGTCATGGATTTGGCTCATGAAGCCATTGGCGCCAATTGTCAGCATCCCGGCAGTCAGCACAGCGGCTTCGCCCTGTTTCCACAACGACCACAGCCCCGCCACCGCCAGCGGCGCATCATCGGCGGCGTGGATGAAGTAGGGCGTTTTCGCTGACCCTTGACGCTGCCATTCATAAAAGCCCGACATTGGAATCAGGCAGCGGCGCTTTTTCCAGCTGTCGCGGAAGAAGGGCTTTTCGGCGGCGGTTTCGGCGCGGGCATTGATCATAGATTTGGCGCCCGGCGGTTCTTTCATCCAGCTTGGATGAAAGCCCCAACGCATGGCGACGCTCTTGCGCACGCCTTCGCTGGCGAGCGCAATGACCGTGATGTCCTGGCTGGGCGCAACATTGTAGCGCGCCGACTGGATCGGCGCGTCGGCAAGATCGAACAAATCGATCATCGCTTCCTTGGGCAAGGTGATGGCGAAACGGCCGCACATGGGCGGACTTTTGACGGCTGCGCCTGGAAAGGCAAGACGGCTACTCTAACTCACAGGCACATCGGCCACACATGACGTCACCCGCCGCGTGGCGCTCGTCACCCAAACCGCGCCGCCGCCATCGGAGACAAAACGGAACTGCTTGCCTTCCCGATAAGCGGCAAAGCAGGCGGGATCTTGGAAATTGCGGCTCTTATAGGCGAAGCAAAGCGCGCCGTCGCTGCGGATGGTCAAGCGGCCTTCATCGACCGTGCCTTCAAACCAGAATTTGGTTTTGCCGGTGCTGTCGATGCATTCGCGAAACGGCTCATCCGCTTCGGTGAGCTTGCCGCGCATATCAAAGCCGAAGAATTGCTTCTTGGCTTCCGCCGCCGTCAGCGCCGGCGCCGCCGCCAGGCTCAACGCCGCCGCCGCCAGACCTGCCGCCAATATCACCGATCGCGCCATGGCACTGCTCCGCATCGGATGCCATTCCAACCAAGACTTGCGGCAAAGTCAGGGCCGCCGGATAGTGAGGGATGGAAAATGCGCCTCCCGTAACGCGCCAGCCGGTCGCGGCTGTCGGCGTGGTCTGCTTTCGCGGCGCGGAAGTTCTGCTGATCCGTCGCGGCAAGCCGCCGCGCCAGGGCGAATGGAGCCTGCCGGGCGGGCGGATCGAATGGGGCGAGACGGCCGCGGCTGCGGCGCTGCGCGAGCTGGCTGAAGAAACCGGCGTTGAGGCCGAACTGATCGGCCTCATCGATGTGGTCGATTCCATCCTGACAAGCCGCCAGAGTGGCGATGTCTGGGGCCATTATGTGCTGGTCGATTACGCCACGCGCTGGATCAGCGGCGCGCCGGTCGCTGGCGATGACGCGGCGGAGGCGCGGTTCGTCCCACTCGCCGAGATCGACGCGCTTGGCCTGTGGGATGAGACCGTGCGGATTATTCTCGCCGCCAGCGCGCTTGTGCGGGGGTGACTTTCGCGGCGTCGGGCGCGGCCGCTTCACGGGCCGGCGCCATGGCCGCGCGCGCTTCGCTCCAAACATCAAACGCCGCCTTGGCCAGCGCCAACAGCGCCACGCCCGCCACCGGCGAGCCGATCAGGGCCAGGCCGAAGGCGCCGGCAAAGATCGCCAGATGCAGGAAAATGATCCGGCCATAGGGCGCGCCCATTTGCGCTGAAAGATTGGTGCGGCGAAACTCGCCTTGGCCGACAAAGACCAAGAAGAAAGCCGCAATCTTGAACGCCGCAATCGCCAACACCGCGAGCATGAAATGCGGCGTTGCTGTTGAAAGCCCGGAGACGGCGGCGGGCACGAACTGATCGGGGCTGGCGCCTTGCGGAATCGCGCTGAACGGCCCGCCTGAACCGCCAAACATGCCAACCACGAATACCCCATGGACGAAGCAGAACATCCCATAGTGAAAGGTGAAGAACGGCCCGAGAAATGCAAAGCCGGCGAGCCCGGCCGGCCCATCCTTGGCCGCAACCAGCCCCATCCTCGCCAGATTGACCGCGCCGACGATCAAGTTCTCGATCCAATACAGGATCACCAGCGCGCCGAGGCTCCAGCCCCACACCGTCACGCCGAGGATCGGCAGCGCATTGACCGCCAGCGCCATCAGGCCAAGTGGGTTGGTCAGATAGGCCCGCCAGCGCTCCCACACATCCGCCATCCGTTTCCCCGGCGTCTGGCTTGGCGCGGCCAAGGCCTTGCCGTTACAATAGGCCAAACAGATACCAGCCGGAGGCAAACGTCCATGCCCTATCAACCGTTCAATCTCGCCGGGCGTGTCGCCCTCGTCACCGGCGGCAATCGCGGCATTGGTTTGGGCATGGCGCAGGCGCTGGCCGCATCCGGCGCCGATGTCGCGATCTGGGGCCGTGACGGGGCCAAGAACGCCGAAGCCGAAAAAGCGCTCAGCGACTATGGCGTGCGCGCCAAGGCCTATGCGGTGGATGTGGCGGACGAGGCCCAGGTGGTCAAAACCATGGCCGCGACGGCGGATGATTTCGGCCGCATTGACAGCGTGTTTGCCAATGCCGGCGTTGGTTTTGGCTCGCCGAGCTTTGTCGATATGACCACGGACGTGTATCGCAAGGTCCTGGCGGTCAATCTCGACGGGGTGTTTTTCACATTGCGCGAAGCCTGCCGCCATATGGTGGAGCGGGCCAAGAAGGGCGATCCGGGCGGCTCATTGGTCGGCGTGGCGTCACTCGCCGCCATCGAGGGCGCGGCCCGCAATGAGGCCTACGCCGCCACCAAGGGCGCGGTGATCTCGATGATCAAATCGATCGCGGTGGAGCATGCGCGCTATGGCATGCGCGCCAATGCGATTCTGCCGGGCTGGATCGCGACCGACATGACCGCCATGGCCCAAGCCAATCCACAATTTGCCGAAAAGGTGATCCCGCGCGTGCCGGCGCGGCGCTGGGGCACGCCAGAGGATTTCGGCGGCATAGCCGTCTATCTGGCGAGCGACGCCAGCTCCTACCATTCCGGCGATGCGCTGGTGATCGATGGCGCTTACGCGATCTACTAAGGGGCCGGCGAAAAAGCCCCGCAGCCCACTTACCTATCCTTTGCCAGCCCTTTCCTTGAGCGCCGCCTCGCGCCGGCGCGGATCGATGCTGACAAACACTTCCGACACGAAGCGCCGACGCTGGGCCACGACCGCCATCACCGCTTCGCTCGGCGTCATCTTCATGCGGCCGAGATCGGAGACCAGGCGATAGACATTGTAGAGCGCGTCGATCGCCGGATGCGGCGCGCCGTCATAGGCCGCCTCGGCGGGCGCGCCGTCTTCCTCGCCGGTGGGTTGGTTGGGGAAGAACAGTCGGCCGCGGTCGAGAAACGCCGACAGCCGCGTGCGCAACTCGCTTTGAGTACGCGCTGCGTCGTGGCCCATGATCAGATTGTTCTTGAGGTCGCGGCAATAGCGTTGCGCGTCGGCGATGGCGGCGATCGCGCCGTCAGCCCAGGCGATCAGGTCGCTGTCGCGGGCCGTGCGCAGGGCCTCCAACTGCAACCGCTCCTGGCGGCGAACGGCCGCCCGGCTGACGCCAAACGACACCATCGCCACCAGCGCGGAGGCGCAGGCGAGCCAGTCGCTGAAGCTTAAACCGGACACGAAGGCGGTGGCGGCGGCAAGATCCATGAAGCATTCCCCAAGCACTCTGTAACCGACTTTTGCGACAAGGTCTTGGGGGGCTGTGCGCGATTTGGCGTTCAAGCGTTGGCCGGCTTCGCGCCGCAAGCGTTTTCGCGCCGGCTTGCCCCGCCCATGGCGCGGCTGGCCTTGACGCGGGCGGCGGCTTTTGCTGATCGCTTCTGCCGCCACTGTCGCTGCAAAATTTTGCGCCTGCGGATCGGCGCCGGGAGCCCATCTATGAATCTCGCTGAACTCAACAAGGTCGCCATGGCGATGGTGGCGCCGGGCCGCGGCATTCTGGCCGCCGATGAGTCGACCGGCACGATCAAGAAACGCTTCGATGCGATCGGGGTCGAAAACACCGAAGACCATCGCCGCGATTATCGCGAACTGATGTTTCGCGCCAAAGAAGCGATGAGCTATGTCTCCGGCGTTATTCTGTACGATGAAACCATCTGGCAAAACGCCGCCGATGGAACCCCGCTGGTTAGGCTGATCGAGCAAGCTGGCTCTCTGCCGGGCATCAAGGTGGATGAGGGCACCGAACACTTGCCGGGCTTTGGCGGCGAAACCATCACTCGGGGCCTAGATCATCTCGCCAAGCGGCTGGTGAAATATTATGAACAGGGCGCGCGTTTTGCCAAATGGCGCGCGGTGATTGATATCGACACCGGCGTGCCGAGCCGCGGCGCCATCCGCGCCAATGCCCAGGCGCTCGCGCGCTATGCCGGCCTATGCCAGGCCGCCCAGATTGTGCCGATCGTGGAGCCGGAAGTTCTGATGGACGGCAGCCACGATATCGACCGCTGCTTTGAAGTCACCGAGGCGGTTCTGAAGGAGGTGTTCAACGAGCTGTTTGAACATCGCGTGCAGCTCGAAGGCATTGTGCTGAAGCCGAACATGGTGATCGCCGGCAAGAAATCGGCCAAACAGGCGGGCGTCGATGAGGTCGCCGAAAAGACCATCGCCTGCCTGAAGATCACCACACCCAGCGCGGTTCCCGGCATCGCCTATCTCTCCGGCGGCCAATCCGACGAAGACGCCACCGCCCACCTGAACCGGATGAACCAGATCGGCGGCTTCCCGTGGAAGATGACGTTCAGCTACGGCCGGGCTTTGCAGGCCGCGCCGCAAAAGGCCTGGGGCGGCAAGCCCGGCAATGTCACCGCCGCGCAAGCCGCGTTCTTGAAGCGTGCGCGGATGAATGGTTTGGCGTCGCTGGGCAAATGGTCCCCGGATTTGGAAAAGGCGTCGGCGTAAGCGGTGTTTAGGCGCGCAAGCGCGCGCTTTCCCATGTCGCGTGAATGTCGCTGGCGATCCGCTTCATGCCCGCTCGGGTAAAGCCGGCAAGCCCGCTCACGGCTTGGCGCCGGTCAGGGCCGCGCGCATCGCTTCGGCCTGTTCCGGGCTGATGCCGAGCGCCTCCATCACTGGGGAGGGGGCGGTCAAATCCCAGGCGTGGCGCGGGCCGATCGTGATGCCGCCATCGACGACGAAATGCGATCCGGTGACCCATTCGCCGTCATCGCTGGCCAGGAACGCCGCCATGCCGGCAATGTCAGAGGGGCGCCCAACGCGGCCCATGGGCTGCAGCGCGCCGCCGGTCTGGGCCAGCATCGCGCCCATCTGGTCGGCGGCGTTGCGCTCCATGCCAAGGGAAGCCCCGAAGATCGAAGTGGCGATAAAGCCCGGCAGGATGGCATTGATGCGGATATGGTGCGGCGCGAGTTCGCCGGCCGCGACCTTGGAGAAATGCGCCACCGCGATCTTGGCGGTGGAATAACAGGGCGGGGCCCAGCCGGCCTCAACTGCGCTGATCGAGGAGGTGTTGATGATCGCGCCGCCGCCATGGTCTTTCATGTGCAGGGCTGCGTGTTTTGTGCCGGCAACGACGCTGAAATAGAGCAGGTCAAAGGTGCGCTTCCAATCGGCGAGATCGGCGTCCAGCGCGCCGCTCATTGCGCCGCCTGCACCGGCATTGTTGCACACGATGTCAAGCCGGCCAAAGCGCGCCACAGCTTCCTTCATCGCCGCGGCGATTGCGTCTTCGGCCATCACATCGCAATGCTGAAAAGCGAGCTTGCCGGGAAAGCGGGCCTCGAGCGCGCGGCCCTTCTCATCTTGGATGTCGCAGGCAAGCACCATTGCCCCTTCGGCAATGAAGCGCTCGACCATGCCTGCGCCAATGCCGGAAGCGGCGCCTGTGATCACCGCCGCCTTACCCGCCAGTTTGTCGCTCATCTTGCTCTCCGATCACGCACGCGCGTGATTGTGGCGCAGGCCGTCGGCGATGGCGAGGCGAAAGCGGGCGCCGCTGATGAAAAGGCCGGCGCCTGCGGCGCGATTTCGCAGTTGCACAATATTCATTTTGCACCTGCGAAGAGACGCCTTAAACTGGTCGGCGTGTGCGCTGGCGGCTCCCCTCCGTCGGCGGCTGAGTGGACAAAAGTGAAGGAAAACAAAATGCGGAAGCTTATTCTGGTCGTGGCCGCTTTAGCCATGTGCGGCACTGCGAGCGCTGAAGGCGTGCGGATGCGTTTGAGCAACATCAACAACCCGGAAGCGGCGCCGAAATTGTATCAGGCTTTGGAAAAAGCCGCCCGCAAAGCCTGCCGCGATAGCGCGCCGCTTTATGGCTACAATCCCCCGTCCTTGCAGCGCCAATGCGTCGCCGCGACGATGACGGTGACGCTCGCCAAGATCGAAAGTCCAATGCTATTGGCATATGCCGCTGATCGCGGCGTTCAGATGGCGACGGCGAAGCGGAATTCAGCTGTGGCGACAACTGAATAGCCCGTCAGCTTTGCAACCGCACAAGCTGACCGTGACGGGTTTCGCTTTCGGCCAGCATGTCTGCAATCGCTGCGCCGGCGATATCCGGCGCGGCGAGCTTGCTATCATCTTCACCTGGGAAGGCGCGCCGGCGCATCATCGTGCGCGTCGGCCCGGGATCGAAGAGATTGATCTTCATGTCGGTGAAGTCGATCTCGTTGGCGTAGGTCAAAACGAACTGCTCCAACGCCGCTTTGCTGGCGCCGTAAGCCGACCAGAACGGCGCGGCCTTGCCGGCGCGCGACGAGGTGACAAACACCGCCCGCGCCGCTGTTGAGGCGCGCAGCAGTGGATGAAAGCTGCGGATCAGGCGGAAATTGGCCAGCGCATTGACCGCAAAGGCTTCCTCCATCATGGCGCCCTTGGCCTGATAAATCGGCGTCAGATCGCCCAACACGCCGGCGCATGCCGCCAGCCCATCGAGGCGCTTGAAGCGGTCCCACAGGGTCGCGCCCAAACGGTCAATGGCCGCGAAGTCTTTCAGGTCGAGCGGCACGCCGATAGCGGTTCCCGGCCCGTGCGCGGCGGTGAGCTGGTCATACAGCGCTTCCAACGCCTTCTGGCTGCGCGCCGCCAGGATCACACGCCAGCCGCGCGCGGCCAGAGCCTCGGCTGCGGCCTTGCCGATGCCGCGCGAAGCGCCAGTGACCAATGCGATGCGGCGATTGTCGGCGGCGTTGTCGCTCACGAGACTTCCGCGAGCAGGGAGAGTTGGAAGTCTTTTTCGGACCGATCGCTGGCGCGGTCTTCCAGATTGGTCGGATAATCGCCGGTGAAACAATGATCGGAGTATTGCGGCATGCGCGCATCGCGCTTCTCTTCGCCGAGCGCCCAATACAGCCCTTCAACTGACAGGAACCCGACGCTGTCGGCGCCGAGCTTAATCGCCATTTCTTTCAGCGTGAGATTGGCCGCGATCAGTTCCTTTTCGCTCGGCATATCGATGCCGTAGAAATCGGGATGCTTGATCGGCGGGCAGGCGACGCGGAAATGCACTTCGGCCGCGCCCGCTTCGCGCACCATGCGCACGATCTGTTCTGACGTCGTGCCGCGCACAATGCTGTCATCGACCAGCACGACGCGTTTGCCCGCCAAAACCATGCGGTTGGCGGAATGCTTCATGCGCACTTTGAACTGGCGAATTTCCTGTTTCGGCTGGATGAAAGTGCGCCCGACATAGTGGTTCCGGATGATGCCCAGTTCATAGGGAATGCCGGCGGCTTCGGCGTAGCCTAAAGCGGCGGGAACCCCGCTATCGGGCACTGGCACGACGATATCGGCCTTGGCCGGCTGCTCCTGCGCCAGCCGCTGCCCGAGGCGCTTGCGTACGGTGTAGACGCTGCGGCCATCGACGATGCTGTCGGGGCGGGCGAAATAGACAAGCTCGAACACGCAGGGGCGCGCCGGCGCCACTGGGAAGGGCGTTTTGCTTTCGATCACCGGGCGGCCGTCGGCGTCGGCGCGGATGGTCAGCACTTCGCCGTTGCGCACGCCGCGCACGAAGCGGGCGCCGATCATGTCGAGCGCGCAGGTTTCCGACGCCAGGATCGGCGCGCCATTGAGATCGCCCAGCACCAGCGGCCGGATGCCGAGCGGGTCGCGCGCGGCGATGATTTGGCCCTCGGCCAGACAGACAAAAGCGTAAGCGCCTTCGACCTGTTGAAGCGCGTCAATAAAGCGATCGACCACCGTGCGTCGGCGCGAGCGCGCCATCAGTTGCAGCACCACTTCGGTGTCGGAGGTCGATTGGAAAATCGCGCCCTCGCGCACGAGTTCGGCGCGCAGGGTGCGGGCATTGGTCAGATTGCCATTGTGCGCGACGGCAAAGCCGCCGGTGGCAAGGTCGGCATAGAGAGGCTGGACATTGCGCAGCACCGTGCCGCCCTGGGTGGCGTAGCGGGTGTGGCCGATGGCGAGCTTGCCGGGCAGCTTGTCGCGCACGCCAGCGCCAGCGAAGTGATCGCCTACCAGGCCGAGATGGCGCTCGGTATGGATCAATTCGCCGTCAAAGGTGGCGATGCCGCAGCCTTCCTGGCCGCGATGCTGCAGGGCGTGCAGGCCGAGTGCAGTGAGCACGGCGGCGTCGTCGCTGCCAAGGATGGCGAAGACGCCGCACTCCTCCCTCAGCCGATCATCGTCATGGTCAAGATCAACAATGTCGGCGTCTGACTGAGGGATGCTCATGTCCTCATCCTTAGTTTGACGCCCCCGATTGCGGCCCCGGCTGGGCCTGATCCGGCGCGGTTTTCTCGCGAATAAAGTTCCGCGCTTTGGGAATAACTGATTCCACCGTCACTGCCGCCTTTTCCAGGATCGGATACAGCCGCGCTTCGGTCATCCATGCCGGCATTGGGGCCTGCGGCGCGCCGGTGATGTGGCGCATTAACAGAACGACCAGGGCCAGGATCAGCACGCCGCGCAGCACGCCAAAGGCCAGGCCAGTTAGACGGTCGAGCATGCCGATCTCAGCCGATTGATGCACCGCCTTGGCAAGCATCGAGGTGACCAGGGTGACGCCAATGAACACCACCAGAAACACCAGAATGGCAGCGGCGAACTCGGCCACGATTGGCGGCTGGAAAATCCCGGTCAGGAGCGGCACGACCATGTGGCTCAAATACAATGCCGCCAGGCCGGCGCCGATAAAAGCGACGATCGAAAACACTTCGCGCAGCAGGCCGCGGGCAAACGCCATGATCCCCGAGATCAGGATGATCCCGAGTGCGACGGCATCGAACGCATTTAAACTCAACGCTTCCATTTCTGTCTCTCCCCCCTGGCGGCGGCGTGGCGCCGCCCCCGGTTGTTTTGCGCCGCCCCGCTGGCGGCTATTGACCTTGGCCAGCCCCGAGTAAGGCCGCCAAATCTGCCAGCCGCGCAATCTCACGCACGCAGGCAGGGCTGTCGGGACCGGGCGCGGCCCCCCCCGGGGCGAGCGCGCGGCGAAAGCCCAGTTTCACCGCTTCCTTCAGGCGCAGCTCGGTGCGGCCAACCGCCCGCACTTCGCCCGACAAGGCGGTTTCCCCAAACACGACGCAATCCTCCGGCAGAGGTTGGTCAGTCAGGGCCGAGATCAAGGCGGCGGCAACCGCCAGATCGGCCGCCGGTTCTGAAATCTTCAGGCCGCCAGCAATGCTTAAATACACGTCGCGGCCGCCAAATCCAAGGCCGCAACGGGTTTCGAGAACTGCTAATAGCATGGCGAGGCGCGCGGAATCCCAGCCAACGACCGCCCGCCGCGGCGTGCCATAGGCTGCCGGCGCCACCAGCGCCTGGATCTCCATCAGGATCGGGCGTGAGCCTTCCACGCCCGCAAACACCGCCGCCCCCGAGGCCCGCGAGCCGCTGGGGCCAAGGAACAGGGCGCTGGGATTGGGCGTTTCGCGCAAGCCGCGTTCGCTCATTTCAAACACGCCGATCTCATCGGTGGCGCCGAAGCGGTTTTTGACCCCGCGCAGAATGCGAAATGGCAGGCCGCGTTCGCCTTCAAAATACAGCACCGCATCAACCAGATGCTCCACCACCCGCGGGCCGGCGATCTGGCCGTCTTTGGTCACATGCCCGACCAGCAGGATCGCGGCGCCCGACTTCTTGGCGTGGCGCACCAGCTCGTGGGCGCAGGCGCGCACCTGCATGACCGTGCCGGGGGCCGATTGGATGCCGTCAGCCCACAGCGTCTGGATGGAGTCGATGATCGCGACATCGGGTTTGAGACTTTTCAGGCCATCGAGGATCGCGCGCAGGTCGGTTTCGGCCGCCAGATGCACCGGCGCCATTGCCGCGCCGAGGCGGCGCGCGCGGTCCTGCACTTGGGCTTCGGCTTCTTCGCCGGTGATATAAGCGACCTTCGCGCCGCGTTGGGCGAGGCCAGCGGCGGCCTGCAACAGCAGCGTGGATTTGCCGACCCCCGGATCGCCGCCAACCAGCAGGGCGCTGGCCGCCACCAGCCCGCCGCCGCACACGCGGTCAAACTCGTCAATGCCGCTGGACAGCCGGTCCGGCGGGTCGGAATGGCTCGACAACGTTGTAAAGACAGGGCCTTTGGCCTTCTTGGCGCTGGCGGCGCTGAGCGCGCCTGGCACGACCGATTTGGCGGTCTCCTCGGCGAGGGTGTTCCACTCCCCGCAGGCGTCGCACTTGCCGGACCATTTCGGCCAGATCGCGCCGCAGTTTTGGCAGATGAAAACGGTGTCAGCCTTGGCCATGGCGGTTGTGTGCCCGAGTTCGGCCGGCCTGTCACATTGCGAAAATCGTCACATTGCGAAAATCGTCACATTGCGAAAATCGTCACATTGCGAAAATCGTCACATCGCTTTCATCAGCAGCACGCCGACCAGGATGGCGGCAAAGTGCAGCCCCGCGCCCGACACAACAAATCCGTGCCAGATCGCGCGGCGAAACGGCATCGACTTCCACAAATAGACGCTCACCCCGGCGCTATAGACGATCCCGCCGGCCGCAAGCAGCCACACCACCACCGCATGCATTTTGGGAAACAGCGGCGCCAGGATCAGGGCCGCCAGCCAGCCGAACGCGACATAGGCGCCAGCCCAGAACCGATCGCCGAGCGGCAGGAGGATTTTTCCGGCCGCGCCCGCGATCGCGGCAATCCAGATCACGCCGAGAAACAGCGCTTGCATCCAGCCGTCGCTGTGTTGGGCGATGAACGGCGCGCAGGAGCCCGCAATCATCACGAAAATCGCCGCCTCATCCATCCGCCGCAGCACGCGCCGGGCGGGCGAGGGGTTGGAGAGATTGTACAAGGCCGAGCAGCCCAGCATGGCAAACAAGCAAGAGGCATAGAGCCCCGTCGCGGCCGCCAGCCCGATTCCGCCCTTCATCAGCGCGAACGCAAACAGCGCCCCGCCGCCAAACACCGCCAGGCCAAGCGCACACATATGGACCCAGAAATCGGCCGCATGTTCGCGCCGGTTCGGGTAGTGATCCATCAGGTCTTCCGCGTCCGAGCGAAACAGATGAGCGATCGCCATGGCGTTCCCCTGTGGCCATCGGCCCGTGCCGGCGCCCCATGGCGCAGGCGCCCCCAAGCCGACATTTTTACCTTACCGGAAAGCCGTAAAGAGACTGGGTTTTCAGCAAGGTTAGCCGTTGGTGAAAGTGAGCGCCGCGCACGCGTTAAGGTCAATCCGCCAAATGGCGAAGCGACGCTATGGCGCAGCTGCGTTGCGTGCCCGCCACATGGTGTGGCGACATTGTTACGCGCTCAGGGTGGTTGGCGGCGAAAAAAGGCGCGCGCATCGCTTGGTCGGCTCGTCTGCCCGTTTAGGTTCCGGTTGCCCGCATCGCTTCTGCCACTGCCTGGTCGCGCGGATCGCCGCTTTGGCTTAAGCCCCGCAACACGCCTTCCCGGTCATGGGCGGGCTTGTCTTGGCTGAGTTTGCGCTTGGCTTCGATCCGCTCGATGGCGATTTCCACGCCAACGATCATTTTCAGCAGGTGGGCGACATAATCATGCGGCGCGTCGGTCAAGCGCCAGGGTTGGGTGCGGCCATCCTCGTGGCGGTCGGACAGGGCCGAAACGATATCGGCCAGCGCAGCGGGCTCCTCAAAGGTCGTCATTCGACCATGGACATGGATGGTTTCATAATTCCATGTTGGCACGGCGCGGCCATGTTCGGCCTTGGAGGGATACCAACCGGGCGAGACATAGGTTTCTACCCCGGCGCAAATCACCAAAGCCGGGCCGGGGGCGGCCTGCCAGATCGGATTGGCGCGCGCGACGTGGCCGATCAGGCGGTCGCCGCGCAGCAGCAAGGGCAAATGGGTGGCTTCCATACCCGCGCCATGGGGAACGACGAGTGTAGCGGCGCGGTCGAAGGCCGCCAAGGCGACGCGCGCTTCGGCCTGGTCGAGCTTGTGCTTGGGATTGGCGTAGAGCGCCATGAACGGCTGCTCCCTCACATGAACAATGTTAAAGTGTGCCTGACAAACCTATCCAAGCCGTGAATCGCGGCCAAGATCAGGGCGCCGCAGGGCGTTTCAGCGACAGATCGGCGTCACGCCGCAGGCATGAGACCCTGGGCTATGGCGGCCTTGGTCATTGCCTTTTGCAGCTTTTCAAACGCCCGCACTTCAATCTGGCGCACCCGTTCGCGGCTAACGCCATATTGGTGCGACAGCTCCTCCAGGGTGGCGGGATCGTCTTTCAGGCGCCGCTCCTGGATGATGTGGCGTTCGCGCTCCGACAGGTCGGCCATGGCGGTTTGCAACAGGCCCATGCGGTTGTCGCGCTCCTCGCTGTCGGCGATGGTGGATTCCTGGGTCTCGGTGCGTTCATCGGCGAGCCAATCTTGCCATTCCGCGTCGCCATCGGCGCCAACCGGGGCATTGAGCGAGGCGTCTGGCGCGGCCATGCGCCGGTTCATCGAGATCACTTCGTCATCGGTCACCGCCAGCTTATGGGCGATCAGCTTGACCTGCTCGGGCTTCAAGTCGCCTTCTTCCAGCGCGGCCATCTGGCCCTTCATCCGGCGCAGATTGAAGAACAGCTTCTTCTGCGCCGCGGTGGTGCCCATTTTCACCAGGCTCCAGCTGCGCAGGATGTATTCTTGGATCGAGGCGCGGATCCACCACATGGCGTAAGTCGCCAGGCGGAAGCCTTTTTCCGGCTCAAACTTCTTCACTGCCTGCATCAGGCCGACATTGCCTTCCGAGATCACTTCCCCGATCGGCAGGCCATAGCCGCGATAGCCCATGGCGATTTTGGCGACGAGCCGCAGATGCGACGTGACCAGCTTGTGGGCGGCCGCAACATCGCCTTGCTCACGCCAATTCTTCGCGAGGGTATATTCCTCGTCCTTGGCAAGCATCGGGAATTTGCGGATTTCCTGCAGATAACGCTGCAGGCCCACTTCCGGGGAAAGCGCAACGGTTAAGGCGGTCGACGCCATATCAGTCCATCCTTACTCAAGCGCTCCGCATTCGCATCGCGCCATTCCTTTTACGAGCGAGCCGGCGGTTCGGTTGCTGAGCCTCCCCCTTCATATAGGGATCGCGTCAAGCCTCCGCCGCGACGGTGCGCCACAGATAGTCCGCTATCGCGAACGAAGAGAGAACATAGCCGGCGGCGATGGCGAAAGCAAGGCGGGCGTGGTTGCCCCAGGTCAGAATCTTAAATTCTTAACGCGACATTAACCGGCGTCGATTCGACCGGAGCCATCTCGGGAGGCTTTGATGGCGGTCGGATTTCTGGATGAGATGCGGGCAGTCCCCGATCATCGGGTGGCTGGGATGGTGACGTTTCCGCTGGACGAGATCCTGCTGGCGACACTTGTGAGTGTGGTCTGCGGGGCCAATGATTGGGAGCGTGTTGAAGATTATGCCAGCAAAAGCT
>JBEIHY010000062.1:0-20228 GCA_040381035.1 Hyphomonadaceae bacterium | reverse complement strand
CGCGGTGCTGCTGGCGCGGACCTATCTGTTCCCGCCCAAAGCAGGCGTAGCCCCGGAATGGACGGCGGGCCTGGCGCAAACGCCGGCCCCGGATGGCGCCGCCACAGCCCAGGCGCTGTCCAAAGCGATTACCTTCAAGACTATTTCCAGCGCCGATGGCGATTATGACAAAGCCGCCTTCGAGGCGTTCCATGCTTTCCTGAAGGCGCAATTCCCGCGCGTGTTCGCCACCTTCACGGTCGAGCAGCCGGTCGGTCATAGTCTGCTGCTCACCTGGCCGGGCAGCGATGTGACTTTGCCGCCCATCTTGCTTTTGGCCCACCAGGATGTCGTGCCGGTGGAGGGCGCATCAGAAGCGAAGTGGACCCATCCGGCGTTTGACGGCGTGATTGCCAACGACAAAATCTATGGCCGCGGCGCGCTGGACGACAAAGCCTCGCTGATCGCGATCCTGGCCGCAGCGGATCAACTGATCGCGGCTGGCGCCAAGCCCAATCGCACGGTGATGCTCGCTTTCGGGCATGACGAGGAAGTGCTCGGCTCTGGCGCCGCGGCAATGGCGAAGCTGATCCAATCGCGCGGGATCAAACCGTGGTTCGCGCTTGATGAAGGCATGGCGATTGTCGCGGACTTTCCGCTGACCGGCAAACCGGCGGCGCTGATCGGGGTGGCGGAAAAGGGCTATCTCACAGTGATGGTCAAGGCCGTTGACAAGGGCGGCCATTCCTCGATGCCGCCGAAGGAAACTGCAGCGGTGAAGGTGGCGAAAGCGCTCATCGCGATCCAGGACGGCGGTTTTCCCGGCGGCCTCAGCAATGGCCCGGCGCGCGGCATGATCGAAGGCTTGAGCACTTCGGCCCCTTTTCCGGCCAATGTCGCGATGGCCAATCTCTGGCTGACCCAGCCGCTGATCGAGAGCCAATTTGCCGCCACGCCGGCGGGCGCGGCCATGCTGCACACCACCATCGCGCCGACCATGTTGCGCGGCGGCGTGAAAGACAATGTGCTGCCGCAAGAGGCGTTTGCGGTGGTGAATTTCCGCTTGCATCCGCGCGACAGCCAAGAGCGCGTGATAGCCCGCCTCAAGGCGCTGACCGTCGGGATCGAGGGCGTGTCGATCATCCAATCGACCAAAGGGGCGCAGCCTTCGCCAATCTCTTCGACGCAATCGTCCGCTTACGGATTAATCGCCGCCGCCGCCAAAGTGCAGGGCCCGGCCGGGATGCCGGTGCTGCCCGGCTTGGTTCTGGGCGGCACCGACGCGCGCCACTATGCAGGCGTCGCCACCGATGTGTATCGTTTCTTCCCGGCGATGTTGACCCAGGCCGATATCGCCACCATTCATGGCACGGACGAACAGATCAGCGTCGCGAATTTGGTTCGGATGCAGGCTTTTTACGCGCAGCTGATGCTGGGCGGATAGGAGGATTCGGATGCGATTGATGATTTGGATCGCAGCGTTTGCGCTTGGCGCCTGCGTCGCAAAACCGCCCAAAGCCCCCACGCCGGAGCCCGCCATGCCGCAGCCATCCAGCCGTCTGCCTGCGCCAACCTTGAGTGGCGCCACGATCCAGATCACCGCCGAAGACAAAGGCAAGACCATTGCCGCGCCGGTCGGGGCCGTCGTCTCGATCGCTTTGGTCGGCGTGCCGACGGCGGGCTATTTGTGGAAGCCGGCCAAGGTTCCCGCCTTTCTGGAGCCAGCCGGCGACACGGGCGGGCCCACATCGGAAAACCAGAAAAAGCCCGGCTTCACCGGCGGCAATCATTGGGAAGTGACCGGTTTCAAGGTGAAGGCTGCCGGAACCGGCGAGATCGTGATGGAGCAGCGTCGGCCCTGGGAAATCAATGAGCCGGCCAGCGACACCTTCGCGGTGACGATCGTCGCCAAATAGGGTTTGCGGGATCGTCCGTACCCGGACGATCTCATCGCCCGCGCCGGGTGCGGCCTTCACGCCCCATGGTGACGGCGGCGGCTTCGGCGCAGTCCTGGATCAACTTATCGACCAGCGGGGCGCCCGCACCTTCGGCGTGCTGGATCTGGCCGGCGGCTTCCGCGATCAGCGTGAGCAGATTGGCGTCAGGGCGGAAACGCGTGTCAACCCCCTCCAAATAGGCGCACAATACGCTGGCGGCGGCGCCAAGTTTCGGGCGGCCCAAAGTGCCGGCGATCGAGCGGATCTGATGCGCGTGCGCCAACACTTGCAAAGCCACGCCCTCGTCGCGTGCGCGCGCCAAGGCGTTGATCTGCTCCAGCCGGGCCGTTATATCGGCGAGAAGGGTGGGCGTCAGGCGCGCGAGATTTTTCTCGGCGGCATCGACCACGGATGGCGGGATCATCGATGCGCCGAGCCGCCGATCTTGGCTTGCAGCGCCCGCGAAGGCTGCGAGATCCGTATACCGGGTTTCGTCACGCAAGTCTCCTTCACACGGCCCAAGTGTCTGCGTCGCGCCGGTCGGGGCCGCGATAGGCTGCGCTCGCCCCGCGGCGACGGTCCGGGCCGGTAAATTTCGGCGCCCGGACAAAGCTGCGCGGTTGATCAATGACAGCGATCATGCGTTGGATGATCGTCTGGGCGGACACGGGTTTGACCAGAATTTCGTTCACCCCGGCGTCACGGGCGGCCAGAATGGTCTCGCGATCGGCATGGCCAGTCATCAAAATCACCGGCGTTTCGACGTGACGGCTGTCTTTGGCGGTGCGGATGCGGCGCGTAAAATCGAGCCCGTCGAGGGGCTCCATGGCGCAATCGGTGATGATCACGTCAATACTTTTACAACATAGGTGGCGCGCAGGCGCTCCAGGGCCGTTGCGCCATCGGACGCTTCGCGGAGGTCGCGCACGCCGAGGCCGCGCAAGACGGCCGCGATGATCGCCCGCATATGCGGGTTGTCGGCGACCACCAAGATGCTTACGCCGGCAAACCCATGTCATACTCCATTGGCGTGCTTGGATTGGCCTAAATTGGTTAAGGCGCGGTTTCTTCGCTGCACGGCAAACCGGTCGACAGGGCGTTGGGGGGCGAGCGGCGCTGGCGGCGGCGGTGGCGCGGCGCGGTCAGATGGGGTAGAGGCGCCTGATGTTGGTGTTGGGAAGTTTTGCAATTTTTCTGGCGGCGGTTTCGCTGATCGGGCTCGGCTCGATTTGGGTGATCCGGTTTGCCGGCATGGCGATGAACCGCAACCGGCCGTTGGAACAGCGCCGGACCTATTGGGCCGCGGCTGCGGGCGCGATCGCGGGCATTGTCGCCAGCGCGGCCGGCGGCGTCTATGGCATCTTCTTCCTGTGGTACGCGGTGCAGAAGCACGCTCTGGCGACGGGGGCCGGCGGATGAGCGCCGCATCGCTCTTGACCGACATCTGGTATTTCGCCGCCACTAGCGCCGAATTGAAACCCGGCAAACCGTTTCGCCGCATGATCTTGGGCGAGCCGGTGATGCTCAGCCGGGCGGCCGATGGCGAGATTTTCGCCCTGCGCGACATCTGCCCGCACCGTGCGGTGCCGCTGTCGTCTGGCCGGATGGTGGAGGGCGCGGAAGGCCCCACGATCGAATGCCCCTATCATGGCTGGCGTTTCGGCGCGGACGGCGCCTGCAAGCACATGCCGTCTCTGGTTCCGGGCCAGGACTATGATGTTGGGCGCATCCGGGTGCGGCGCTATCCGGCGCACGAAGCGCATGGGCTGGTATTTGTGTATGTCGCCGCCGATCCGCGGTTTGACGGCGCACCGCCAATCGCGCCGCCGCAGTTTGGCGCCATGCCGGCGAAGCCGAAATTCGTCATCCATCGCATCTTTGACGCGCATATGGACAATGCCGTGGTCGGTCTGATGGACCCCGCGCATGTGCCGTTTGTGCATTCGCAATGGTGGTGGCGCCCGCCTTCGACCGGCTTTCGCGTGAAGGAAAAAAAGTTTGAGCCGCGCGACAAGGGTTGGGCCATCGCCCGCCATCAGCCGAGCGGCAACAGCTTGGCCTATCGCGCGCTGTTTGGCGGCAATGTCACGACTGAGATTGTGTTCAAGCTGCCCGGCTATCGCTGGGAGATCGTCGAAAACGCGCGCAGCCGACTGGTCACGCTGACTTGCCTGACGCCGGAATCGCTGACCTCGACACGGATCACCCAGGCCACCTATTGGCAGGGTGCGCCGCTGCTTGATCTGATGCTGCCGATCCTGATCCCGGCCGGGAAAGAGTTTCTGGATCAGGATGGCCGCATGGTTGATCTCCAGAACCAAGGCTTGGCTTTTACCCAATCCATGATGTGGATCGACGATATCGACGTGCAGGCGAAATGGTATCTGCGCTTGAAGAAAGAATGGGCCGCCGCTCAGGCCGAGGGCCGCGCCTTTTCCAATCCGCTGGCGCCGGCGGTGCTACGCTGGCGAAGCTAAGGGGACGGTCACTCCCCCTCCCAGCGGGAGAGGGGGAGGAAACAGAAGCCGTCCCTTCTCCTTGAAAGGAGAGGGGGATGCTGCTTCTGGCTCAAACGCGGGGCAAGTTATTGCTCAGCGCCGCGAAAACGTCGCGAGCGCCACACCCATCTCGGCGACGGCGCGCTTGGCCTGTTCATCATCGGTGATGATGCGGTCGTAATAGGCAAGCGCTGCCGGCGCCGTGTTAAGCCCGACGCCAAACGCCATGCCGACATTGGTGGCAAAGAACAGGCCGGGCACCAGCGCGCAATCGGCAAGCGTCAGGCGCCGGTCGATGGCGTAGAGCGGGCCTTCAATATGGCTGGCGATGAGGCCCAAAGCGGCGGCGACCTTTTCGGTTCCTTCTTTGACCTTCGCGTCATCGCGCGCGGCTGGATTCATCTGGCCAAACAGGATGGAAAAGCCCGGCATCAGATAAAGATCAACGAAACGGCTCATCAGCCGCACCTTGGCTTTGCTCAAAGCCGTGTGGCCGCGCAGTGAGGGCTCAGGCCAGCTGTCTTCGATGTATTCGGCGATGGTTTCACTTTCCGGCAGATGAAAGCTGGCGCCGGTGTCGAGACACGGCACTTTGCCGGTCGGGCTGATTGCTTTGAACGCATCGCCTTCCGGGCGCGCGACGAGTTCGATGTCGTTCTCCAGGCCCTTAGCGCGGATCTGCATCCGGATGCGGGTGGTGAAGGGCGACAAATCGGCGTTGTAGAGCTTCATGATGGCCATGGGGGATCCTTGTTTACTTCGCCGGCGCCTCGCACGCCCAGGCGGCGGGTGCGGCCGCGCATTGGGCCGCCTCACCGCGATAGACTTGGCCGGCTTTCATGACAAACGCCATCTTTTCCATCGCTGTCACGTCCTTCGTCGGATCGCCGGCGACCGCGATGATGTCGGCAAAAGCGCCGGGCTTGATGGCGCCCAGCTCCTTGGTCATTTGCAGCGACTCCGCGCCGACCTTGGTGGCCGCCACAAGCGCCTGCATCGGCGTCATGCCATAGCGCACCATCACGGCGAATTGCTTGGCGTTGTCGCCATGGGGATAGACACCGCTATCGGTGCCAAAGCTCAGGCGGATGCCCATTTGCACGGCCTTGCGGAAGTTGTCGCGTTGGGTGTCGCCGATGTCTTTGTCCTTCTGGATGTTGACTTCCGGCACGCCGTTCTTGCGCCCTTCGGCCTGGGTGTAATCGGTGTTGTAGATGTCCATCGACAGGATGGCGTTTTTCTCTTTGGCAAGCTTCAGGCCCTCATCGTCGATCAGGCTGGCGTGCTCAATCGTGTCGGCGCCGGCGCGCAGGGCCATCTTGATGCCTTCCGCGCCATGGGCATGGACCGCCACTGTCTTGCCGAGTTGATGGGCGGTGCGCACGATCATGTCGGCTTCTTCTTGGGTGTAGTGCGCCATCCAGGGCCGGGTATTGGCGGAGAATACGCCCCCGGTGGTGGCGAACTTGATGATGTCGACGCCATATTTGGCGTGTTCGCGGACCTTGTGGCGCACGCCTTCCAGGCCATCGGCGACGCCTTCATCCTGGAAGCGATATTGTGGCGCAAGGTGATTGTCGTCGCCGTGGCCGCCGGTCATTGAGATCATCGCGGCGGCGGCATAGATGCGCGGACCCACCACATCGCCGCGGCGAATGCCTTCGCGCAGGGCGATGTCAGCATAAAACGGCGCGCCCAGATTGCGCACCGTGGTAACGCCGGCGAGCAGCGTTTTGCGCGCGCCCGAAACGCCGAGCACGCCGAACTGCGGGATCTTCAGATTATAGCTGTCGAGATAGGAGATCGTCGGGTCGCTGGTCAGGTGAGTGTGGGTGTCGATGATGCCGGGCAGCACGGTGTGGCTGGACAGGTCGATCACCTCCGCGCCGGCAGGGATCGCGGTGGCGGCGGCCGGGCCGACGGCCTTGATCGTGGCGCCGTCCACCACGATGACCTGATTGGTCAGAACGCGGCCCGCGGCCGTATCGATCAGCCGGCCGGCCTTGATGGCGACCGTTTCGGCCTGGGCGGCGGCGCTTGTGGCCAAGGTGGCTACGGCCAAAGCGAGAGATGTCAGGCTAAAACGGATCATCAACGGCTCCAAACAGCGATATCCTCCGGCATAGCCTGGAAATTGTGGACAGCAAGCCCTTGCCCGTGCCGCGGGCGCTTTGCCTTTTTCCGCGCCCTCAGCGAGAAGGAGCGATGGCCTGCAAATTTTCGATCGCCGCTTATGATCCCGCCTGGGAAGATGAAGGTCTGGACTGGGCCCAGCGCGTGCGCGATGCGCTGAATGGGCTGGTGCTGGATATCGATCATGTCGGCTCCACCGCGGTGCCGGGGCTCGACGCCAAGAACGTGATCGACATTCAGGCCCTGGTGTTTGACCTGGACGAGGTCGCCCCGATCATCGCGCCGATGCAGGCGGCGGGCTTTCGCCTGCGCGAAGCGGTGACGCACGATATTGTCCGCCCCGGCTATCCCGATCATTCCGACCAGTGGGAGAAGCTGGAGTTTCGCGAGCCGAAGGATTGCCGCCCGGTGCGAGTGCATGTGCGCGAGTTTGGCGCGGCCGGCGCGCGGGTGGGTTTGCTGCTGCGCGATTTTCTGCGCGCCGATGCGATTGCGCGGGCGGAATATGCGACTCTGAAACATGGCCTTGCCCGCCATGTTGACAGCCAGGAGGCCTATGCGGTCTTGAAGCGGCCATGGGTGGCGATCACGCTGCGCCTCGCGGAAGCCTGGGCCGAGCGGGTGCGCTGGCGGCCGGGGGCAGGCGATGCGTAACGAAAGGACATTATGAGCGGTTGGGTTCTCGGCGTGATCGGCGGATCGGGCCTTTATGATATTCCGGGGATCACGGGCGCGTGGCGCATGGTGGAAACGCCGTGGGGGCCGCCCTCCGATCAGCTGTTTGACGGCGCGATTGGCGATCAGCGGATCGTATTTCTGCCGCGCCATGGGCGCGGCCATCATATTGGCCCGAGCGCCATCAATGCGCGCGCCAATATCGATGCGCTGAAGCGCTTGGGCGTGACCGATGTACTCAGCCTGTCGGCATGCGGGTCGCTGCGTGAAGATCTCGCGCCGGGCGATTTTGTGCTGGTCGATCAGTTCATTGATCGCACCTTCGCGCGCGAGAAGTCCTTCTTCGGGACCGGCATGGTGGCGCATGTATCGATGGCCCATCCGGTGTGTCCGCGCTTGGCCGGACTGGCGGGCGATGCGGCCAAGAGCGTCGGTGCGCGCACGCATAGCGGGGCAACCTATCTGGTGATGGAGGGGCCGCAGTTTTCGACGCTGGCGGAAAGCAAGCTCTATCGGGCTTGGGGCTGTGACGTGATCGGCATGACCAATATGCCGGAGGCCAAACTGGCGCGCGAGGCGGAGCTGCCCTATTCCAGCGTGGCAATGGTGACCGATTATGATTGCTGGCGCGAAGAAACCGAAGCCGTCACGGTGGCCGATGTGCTTGAGGTGATGGCAGCCAATTCTGCGAAAGCCAAGGCGCTGGTTGCAGCCTTGGCGCCGGTTCTGGCCGCGACCCCGCGCGCGCGCTCGCCCATCGACACCTGCTTGGATTATGCGCTGATCACCGCGCCGGACGCGCGCGACCCGGCCCTGCTGCAAAAGCTCGATGCGGTCGCCGGCCGTGTGCTCAAGCGCTGACCGTGGGGCCCTTTATGACTGACCTTGCCGCCGCCATTCGCACCATTCCCGATTATCCCAAGCCGGGAATTTTGTTTCGCGACATCACCACGCTGCTCGGCGATGCGCGGGCGTTTCGGCGGGCGGTGGATGAATTGGTCCAGCCATTTGCCGGTGCGCGGATCGAAAAGGTCGCCGGCATCGAAGCGCGCGGGTTCATTCTGGGCGGGGCGGTGGCGCATCAGCTGAACGCCGGATTCACTCCGGTGCGCAAAAAGGGCAAGCTGCCGCATCAGACCCTTCGCCAGACCTACGCTTTGGAATATGGTGAAGACGAAGTGGAAATTCACACCGATGCGGTGCGCACGGGCCAGAGTGTGCTTGTCGTGGATGATCTGATCGCCACCGGCGGCACAGCCGAGGCCGCGATCAAGCTGTTGCGCCGCGCGGGCGCGACGGTCATCGGCGCGGCGTTTGTGATTGATCTTCCCGATCTCGGCGGCGCTGAACGGATCGAGGCGATGGGTGTGCCGGTGGTGAGCCTGGTCAGCTTTCCGGGGCATTGACTGCGCCACGCATAGCCGTGCCGGGCAGCAAGCGGTCGCGGATATTGGCGACCGCGCCCATTGATGCGGGCCCGAACTGCGCCAAGATCGCGGTGCGCGCGGCGTCGGCCGGGGTTATGGCGGCGATGACTTTGCCAAAGCCATCCAGGCGGCTTTCGCGAATCCAGGCGCGCACTTTCCGATCCTGAGACCAGGCGAATTGGTTCATCATATTGCCCAGTTGCGCGGCGGGATATTGCGCGAACGTGTCGGGCAGGGCGATCGGCGCACACAGGGCGTTCTTCGCGGCGTCGTCGGGATAGTGGGCTTCGATGAAGGCGATCAGGGCCGCGCTGAAAGCCGGCTGCGGCATCCGCGCCATTTGCGGCGTGATCAAGCCGTCTTGGAAAATTGGAATGGTGGGGCGGCGATCAACTGCGCTTGCCGTGCAATCGATGAACAACGTGTCCGGCGCAACTGGGACCACGCCGTGTTCCAGAAGCATCTGGCGCGGCTCCACGCTCAGCACCCGGCCCATGCGGATGACTTGGGTGATCGCGCGTAAGATGTCGACCTCGCGCAGCGACATGGTCGCGTAGTGAAACATCGTCGGTTCAATGGTGCGGTCGATCCGCAACATGATCTCGTCGGCTTCCAGGCGTGCGAATAAATCGGTGAGGTCTTGAGCTGCCGCAAAGGCCTGCAGGAGCTTCAGCTGGCCGCCAATCGTCTCTTCGAAGAAGTCCAAGCCGGGTTGGGTTTTGCGCCGGTTCAGAAGCCATGAATCGCGTGGCATGACCCATTGAATCGCGTCCGGTGGGGCGCCGCAGCTGAGCAGCCAGATTGCCGCGTCCATCGCGGTTTTTCCCGCGCCAAGAAGAACAAACCGCCGCGCCTGCGCGTCTGGGCGCTTCCACAAATCGGGCAAGGCGTTGGGGGCAACGAGGCGCGCACCCGGCGCGATCGCGAAACGTGGCGTGTGGGTCGAAGGCGCCGTGGTGCCGAAATAGGTGGCGTCGACGATTTTGCGCCGAACACGGACGTTTTGGGTCGCGTCCGACAGCAAAGACACAATCCGGCCGGCCCCTTTATGCTCGCACATCGGCAAATAGCGCACGCGGCCGCTGGCCAGCAAATGTTGGCGCATCACGCGATCAAAATAGGCGCTCACTTCCGGGCCGGGCGCGAGTTCGTAAAGGCCCTCATTCGGCCCGAACCGATCCTTCTCGCCGCTGCCGAGCGGCACGGAATTGACGCCATAATAGGCGGACGGCTGGTGCAGCGTGACGAACGCATAGGCATCGTTCCAATGGCCGCCGGGCTTGCCGTGGCGGTCGACGATGATCATGTCGGCGTCGCTTTCGGCAAGCAAGGTGTCGGCGAACGCCAAGCCGACGGCGCCGGCGCCAACGATCAGATAATCGGTTTCCAGATCAGGCATGACAGTCTCCCGGGCATTGAAGAACTGCCGTGCCTGAACAAATCGGCTGACGCCACACTGGTTACACGATCAGGTCATGCATCGGATCGGCCATTACGGGGTCTTGGGTGAACCAACCGGCGAGGGTGAAGCGCTCGCCCGACAGGATCGGCAGCACGCCATGGACATGCTCCGTGCCAGAAGTGAAGGCGATCAGTAGGCCAGGCTCGGGCCGCACCCGCAGCTGCAAGCCAGGGAAGAAGATCTCGCCGCCGACAAAGCCGTCATTCAGATAGAGCACACTCGAATGAGTGCGGTGCGGGGTGGCGTTGGGGCGTCCATCGGGCTCGATATTGTCGGCGTGGGGCGTCAATTCCGCGCCCGCGGACCAGCGCACAATCTGGGCGCTGTCGGAAAAAATCGGCTTGCCGGGCGCGAACTTCTCCATCACCGCGATCTGCGTATAAAGCCGCGCCTGCTGTAGAACGCGATGGATGCTGCGTTCTTCGGCCAGCGGGATAGCGGTATGCTGGAGCACGCGCTCCTTCCAGAAGTCCTGTTTGGTGGGGAAAAGCTTGTCGGTATGGCGCTTCCAGCACTGGATCAGGGCGGCGCACAGCTCCGGCGAAAGCAGGCGCCGCTTGACCACCAGCCGCGGATGGCCCTTTTCGAGATCGAGTAGCGGGAATTTTCGCCCATCGCCGGTCCACCATTGGTGCTGGCCGGGGCGGGGGCGAAAATGCATTGGAAAGCGCAGATCATAGGCGTCGGGCCCGATCACATCGTCGATCTTGTAGGCGAACATGGCGGCTCCGAAATTCGGAGGTCGATCATGCCAGCGCCGATTTAGCGAAGCGTTAAGGCTTATTTGGCTGGGCGGATGCGCAGAAGTTGGCCGTTCGCCTCATCGGTCAGCACATATAAGAACCCGTCCGGCCCGGCCCGCACGTCACGGACCCGGCCGGGCATGGTGAGCTTTTCCTGGCCGCGCATCTTGCCGTCGGCGTCGAGATCGACGCGGAACACGCTGCCGGGATTGGTGCGGGCGCCGGTGATCAGACCGCCGGCGAATAGATCGCCCCGCCAGGCGGGGAATTTGTCGCCGTTGTAGAACGCCAGACCCGAAGGGCCGATCGAGGGGGTGAACACCAGCAGCGGCTCAGCGATGCCGGCGGCGGCCTGGGCGGTGGAGATGGGCTTTTTCTCTTGGCCATATTCGACCGCATAGGTCACGCGCGGCCAGCCGTAATCGGCGCCGGCGCGCAACAGGTTCAGCTCATCGCCGCCTTGGGCGCCGTGCTCGGTGGCGTAGAGCCGGCCGCTGGCCGGGTCGCGTGTCAGGCCCTGGATGTTGCGGTGGCCATAGCTCCAGATCTCGGGCAGGGAATCGGCGCGGGAATGGAACGGATTGTCGGCTGGCGGTTTGCCGTCGCGGTTGAGGCGGATCACTTTGCCGAGATGGGCGTCCATGTCGCCGGCGCGGTCGCGGGTGCGTCCGCCATCGCCGAGGCCGAGGAGAAAGGTGCCGTCCGGCAGCCATTGGAAGCGGCAACCGAAATGGAAGCCCTGGGCCTTGTCGGGGCTGACGCGGAAGATTTCGCGCACGCGGGTGAGCATCCCGCCTTCGCGCGATAGCTCGCCGACCGCGATCCGAGTGGCGTTGGCTTCGGCGGTTCCGGCCGAATAGCAGAGATAGATCTGGCGGCTCTTGGCGAAGTCCGGAGCCGGGCTGACGTCGAGCAGCCCGCCTTGGCGCAGCGCCAAAACCTCAGGCACGCCGCCGATCGGTTTGGCGCGCAGATTGCCGTTCACAACCACCCGCAGCCGGCCGGGGCGTTCGGTGATCAGCATGGCGCCGTTGGGCAGCCAGGCCAGCGCCCAGGGATGCTCCAGCTTGTCGACGATCACTTCAGCGCGCCAGCCTTTGGCCTCCGGAATGGCGATGGGATCAACCACCGGCGCCGTGCCGGCCTGGATCGCCGGATTGCCCCAGGGTAGGGCGGCTGGCGCGGTTTGCGCGGCCGCGCTGAGGGCGGTCACAAGAGCGGCGGTCGCCAAAAGCCAAAGGCGCATTGCGGGTCTCCAATATCTTTTGGGCAGACATGAACCGCCGGCCCCTCGCGTCCAGGCTGCTTTCTCCCTAGATTTGGGCTGAAAGGGAATCACGATGACTTCATCCAGCGCCGCTCGCCACGCACCGGTCGCGATCATTGGCTCCGGCCCGGCCGGTTATACCGCCGCCATCTATGCCGCCCGCGCCATGCGCCAGCCGATGCTGATTTCGGGCATGCAGCCCGGCGGCCAGCTGACGATCACCACCGATGTGGAGAATTATCCGGGCTTTGCCGACGTCATCCAGGGCCCGTGGCTAATGGAGCAGATGAAGGCCCAGGCGGTCCATATGGGAACCGACATGGTGGAAGATCACATCGTCGATGTTGATTTGACGGTGCGGCCGTTCCGCATGGTCGGCGACAGCGGCCAGACCTACACCGCCGATTCCGTCATCATTGCCACCGGCGCTTCCGCCAAATGGCTGGACCTGGCGAGTGAGAAGGCGTTTCGCGGCTTCGGCGTGTCAGCCTGCGCCACCTGCGACGGCTTCTTTTACCGCAACAAGGATGTGATCGTTGTCGGCGGCGGCAACACCGCGGTGGAAGAGGCGCTGTATCTGACCAACTTCGCCAAAACCGTCACGCTGGTGCATCGCCGCCACGAATTGCGCGCGGAGCGCATCCTGCAAGATCGCTTATTCAAGCATCCGAAAATCAGTGTTGTGTGGGACACCGCCTTGGAAGACGTGCTCGGCGACAGTGAACCGAAAAGCGTCACCGGCGTGCGGCTGAAAAATCTCAAGACCGGCGCGATGAGCGAGCGCCCGATCGACGGAGTGTTCATCGCCATTGGCCACGAACCGGCAACCAGCCTGTTCAAAGGCAAGGTCGCCATGCGCGACAATGGCTATATCATCGTCGAACCGGGCACGACGCGGACCAATATCGCAGGCGTGTTCGCGGCGGGCGATGTGGCGGACGAAACCTATCGCCAGGCGGTCACGGCGGCGGGCCTGGGCTGTATGGCAGCGCTGGAAGCGGAGCGGTATCTGGCCCACGCCGAACACGAAGCGCATGCGGCGGCGTGACGCTTAGAGTATCCGTCTTGATCAAGTCGGATACTCTAAGATGGCCAATCCGGCCGTGTCAGGCGTTGGGCAAGGCCCGGCAGGCGGATGAGCAGCCAGATCGCGGCCCAGACATTACCGAGCACGAAGATCGGCGCGGCCCATAACAAGCCGGCGATGAAGGAGCGCTCCGCCAGCACCATCAAGATCGCGAAGAAAGAAAACCCGACATAGAGGTCAATCATCGCGACCAGCCCCCAGGGCAACGTCATGATCGCGCCGCCCTGTTGCCAGAAGTCGCCATGCAGGGAATTGCCGCCGGTATTGAGGGTTGCCCAAACGATGGCGCCGGCAAGCGCAAGGCTCAGAATCGCAACAAAGATGCGCAGAATGGTCATGCATTGGCCTCTTCAGGAAGCCGGTTGGCCTTATAGGCGGTCACGTCCAACTCGTTCTCCCATTTCGCGACGGCGACTGCGGCGACCGCGTCGCCCAACACATTTACTACAGTGCGCATCATATCCATCAGTCGATCGACACCAAGAACAATCCCGATCACTTCTAGCGGCACCCCGGCGATGCCCAGAATGATTGGGATAAACACCAGCGATCCGCCGGGAATGCCGGCCAGCCCCATCGCCCCGATCGAGGAAGTGACGACGATAGAGACCATTTGGGCGGTGGTCAGCTCAACGCCAAATAATTGGGCGCCAAAAATGGTGACGATGACCATATACATCGCCGACCCATCCATATTCACCGTCGCCCCCAGCGACGACACGAATGCCGACATCCGCCGCGATATACCCAACTTTTCGATCATGCAGCGCATCGTCACCGGCAGCGTGGCGGTCGACGAGGACGTCGAATAGGCGACCGTCAACGCCTCGCCCATGCCTCGAAAGAACGGCAGGACCGGCAGATTGAGGCCAATACGCACAAACAGGCCATAAACTAAAAGACCGTAAATGAAGCAGCCGAGATAGAGCACGCCGATCAGCGCCGAGAGGCGAACCAACGCGTCCACGCCCATCAGCGCAATCACCCAGGCCATCAGCGCAAAGGCGCCGAGTGGCGCCAGCTCCATGATATACCCAACGAGCTTGGTGAGCGCGTGAGCCGCGCCCTCGATCGCGTCGGCCACCGGCTTGGCGGCTTGGCCAGCGCCGAGAATGCCAATCCCAAACAGGATGGCAAAGACGATCACACTGAGCATGTCGCCATTGGCAAGGGCCTGGATCGGATTGGCCGGAATGAACTGGAACAAGACGTCCTGAGCGGTGGGCGGCGCCTTTGCGGCAGGGGCTGCGATCCCTTCAGGCGGCGCCGAGCCCGCGCCGGGTTGCAGCCACAGCGCCAACGCCAAACCCAAAGTGGCGGCCATCAACCCGGAGGGAATATAAAGCCCTGCGACCTTGGCGCCTGAGGAGCCGAGCTTGGAAAGGTCCGCGATCGACACCACGGCCGCGCACACCGACACAAAGATCAACGGCACCGCCAGCATCCGGATCAGGCGGATGAACGCATCGCCGATCAGCTTCAAGGTGTCGTCGATCAGGTCGACATTGAGATTGAGCTGTTGGGGAATGCCGCTTTCGGGCCGCAGCGCAAAGCCAAGCCCCACGCCCAACACCATGCCGATTAGGATACGACCCCACAAAGGAATTTTGAACCACCAGCCCATGGCGCACGTCCTCTTTTTTCGGCCCTTCGTCGGGCAGCGTACAGTTTCGCTTGTGCATGGGGTTCCGCCAGGGCGCAAGCGAAGCGCTGCACGCGGCGGGTCAGTCCATCAGGCGGCGCATCAGATAGGTCATTTCCAAGGCGCGGCGATGGGCCTGCTCTTGCAGATTGGCCGCCGCGGCGTGGCCGCCATCGGTGTTTTCGTAAAAGTAAAACGGCATCCCCAGCGCTTCCATCTTGGCGGCGTATTTGCGCGCATGAGCGGGGTGGACGCGGTCGTCCTTGGTAGAGCCGACGAAGAATGGCGCCGGCATATCGGACCGCATTTTCAGGTTCTGATAAGGCGACAGCTTGGTGAGATAAGCGCGCTCCTCCGGATGGGTCGGCTTGCCGTCGGGCCCAAGCCGCGGATCGCCATATTCGGCCACCCAGGAGGACCCCGCCAGCATATTGGCATTGGCAAAACCCAGCATATCCAGAAGCGGCACTTGCACCACGGCGGCGCGGAACAAGTCGGGGCGCTGGCTCATCATAACGCCCATCAACAGCCCGCCATTGGAGCCGCCCATGATCCCCAGCCGGCGCGGGCTGGTGATCTTGCGGGCGGAAAGGTCTTCAGCCACCGCGATGAAATCGTCATACACCACTTGGCGATTGAGTTTCAGCCCAGCCTGATGCCAGGCGGGACCAAACTCGCCGCCGCCGCGGATATTGGCGAGCACGTAAACCCCGCCGCGCTCCAGCCACATCTTGCCGACAAACGGCGAATAGCTCGGTGTCAGCGAAATCTGGAAACCGCCATAGCCATACAGCAGCGTTGGCGCCTGGCCGTCGAACTTCAAATCCTTCGCGCGCAGCACAAAATACGGGATTTGGGTTCCGTCCTTTGAGGTTGCCTCAAATTGGTCGACAGTGAACTTGGCGGCGTCGAACATGCTGGGCAATGCGCGGACCGACTTGGGGGCGCTGGAACTGCGCGCATCAACCGCCATCAGCGTATCGGGCCGTAAGAAATCTTCCGCCACCAGGAACGCCGCACTTTGATCGGGCGCTGCGCTGATCGACACCCCGCCATTGGTCGCCAAGGGGATCTGGCTTTCCACCCAGGCGCGGCCGTCAAACACGAACCGCAGCAGCACGCCGCGGACATTGCGATACACTGCCACCAGCAAACCGTCGTGCGTCACTGCGCTTTGTTCGATGCTTTCGCGCGGGACGGCGCCATAGATCAAGCGGACCGGCGGGGCGGCATCTGACGCCTGCGTCAGCGGCATCGACATCAACGAACCGGACGGCCAGACTTTTTCCAGGCCGGGCTGGCGCCAGTCTTCCTCGGTGGAGAAGATGATCTCGCCTTTGTGCAGGCCGCGCACGCTGGATTTGCGCGGCAAGGTGAGCTTTACTGGCGTCTCCCCGTCGAGGCGCCAATAGATCGTCGAGAAGAAATCGAGCTGCTGGGCGGCGACCAAAAGCGTTTGACCGTCCTCGCCCGTATAACGTGACAGGAACAGGCCGATATCGGTTTTCTCGCCGCGGATCACCTCGGTGGCGGCCTCCAAGGCCGCGCCGCGCATCCACGCCTTGACGATGAACGGATAGCCGCTGTCGCTTAACGATCCCGGCCCCCAATCGCTGGCGACCAAGAGCGTGTCGCGATCCTTCCAGATGGCGATCGATTTTGCTTCCGGGGTGACAAAGCCGCCGGGAACAAAGCTGCGGGCCGATACGTCAAACTCGCGCTGCACGCGCGCATCCTTGCCGCCGTCGCTGAGGCTGATCAGGCAGCGCGCGCCTTCTGGCGGCAAGCAATTGGCGCCTTGGAAAACCCAATTGCGGTTTTCGGCTTTGGCGAGCGCATCAAAGTCGAGGATGTTTTCCCACACCGGCGCATTGGCGCTGTAGCTGGCGATGCTGGCGCGCCGCCACACGCCGCGTACCTGCGTGGCGTCCTGCCAGAAATTGTAGACAAAGCCGCCGCGCACCGCGCCCACGGGCAGCCGGTCGCGTGAATTGACGATCGCCAGCGCGTCCGCTTTCAGCCCGGCAAAGCGCGGATCAGCCTCCAGCTCGCTAAGGGAGCGGGCATTTTGCGCCTTCACCCAATCGAGCGACTTCGGCCCTTCGATTTCCTCAAGCCAGGCATAGGGGTCTTTGGCGACCGTCAGCGGGGTCATACTGGCGCATCCGAATGTAAGCGCCGCAGCGGCGACCGCAACGGCGAGGCGAAGAAGTGGCATCTGGGTTGGCTCCCTGGCGATGGACCTGAGCAGATTGCCGCGCCGGGGGGAAGGGGGTGAGGTTGGAAGGCGGCCCAAACGATCGCCCTGAACAAAAGCACACGGGCCGAAACGTCCGCTTTCGGTTTGCGCCAACGGGGCCGGCTCGAAGCGGCAATGTTGGGGCGCGTCTCAACGGTTCGGGCGGTCGGAAGCTGTTGCAAAGCGGCCGTCGAGGCTTCGGTTTTCAACCTTCGTTGGCCGGTTTGCGACGCCAAACGAAATTCTGATCGACGTTTGCTCAGGAGAATGCGGAAGGCGTGGGTGTTACGCCCGCAGAAGCTATAATGCCCGAATTTTCGTCGATCCGAGGCAAATGCTTCACGAATAACCACTCGCTGTTATCTTCGTCCGCTATGGACGCTGTGCACATCGATACAAGCCATGCCGTTGGACGATTTCGGCAGCTTACTGCTGTTGCTTGGCGGTGACGTCGATAAGAACGATGCCTGACGAGTGCGCTGATGCTGGTCGACAAAAACTGATCGCCGACGATTTTTCGGTCGTCGCGCTCACAGGGAAAAAGTGGTTCACGTTGCCAGCCCATGGAACGTTCTCCTAGACCAGCTGCGCTTTGCCTAAAGCGATCCCGAAAACGCGAAGGTCCGAGATCTCGTCGATCAGGGTCTGATCTGCACGGCCCGTCCAACTCACACGACAAAACCAAATATTCCCGCTCCCTCCAAGCTTGCCTGTCGCCACGACGACTGGACCACCGCTCGTCTTGACCGACCAAATACCCCGGAACCGGCTGGAGATGCCGCGTTCCTCATATCCAGGAACGCCGATCAAGCGGTGAGAAGGCCACCGCGACGCCTCCCCAATCGCCTCGATCGGCGCAGACTTTCCGAGGTGCGCGATGCACAAGTTTTGGGTGAGGTCGAGTGCGGCTTGTGCCTGCGGCCCCGTCCTTAAGCTAAGCGGGGCGACGAGCTGCTTGGATTGACATCCCGCAATAAACGCCAGCAAAGCCACGACCGCAATGAAGCGCGCCAATGTTGCCCCCGCTGCTGTATCGACAACGTCGAGAACGTCATCGCCCTTGTCGACATTCGCGGGCCTAAGACGCACCTTTCTGCCGTCCATCAAAAGCAACCACTTTATCGCAGCTCTTGGCGTTTTGGACCTCGGTAGGCATCGGAATGGCAGGCATCCGCTATGCGATCTCGTTTGCGCCGCTCCCCACAAATGGCAACCTTTGGCGAAAAAGTCTCCGTTCCCGCATGGCGCAAACTCTCCGCTCAAATGTGCATGCTGCCGCTTCCCGCGCGCCGCGCGCGCTCACCCCACTTCCACCTCATATTTCGGCAGATCCGCGCGTAGGGTTTCGTAGAGGCGCAGCGTGAAGCTGTCGGAATCATCATCGACGAAGTCTTCGAAATAGTCTTCCAGATTGCTTTCAAACACGTATTCGCCATCTTCGGCATAGACAAATCCAAGCACCTCGTCGGTCGGGATATGGACGATATCGATCGCGGCGTCGCCTTCATCGTCGGTCATTTGGAACGCAAGGCGGCGGCTGACGATCTTGGCTTTGATTTTGCCCATCAGCGCCTCCAGCAGCGCGCCGGTATCGACGCCTTTGGCGCTTTGGTCGGCGAGTGCAGAGCGCAGGCGCTCGCGTGCGGAATCAACATCGTCATCGAAGGTCATCGGCGGTCTTCCCCGTCTGTTATCGGTTCGGGCGCCGCTTCAGGCGGCGCGCGCAAGGCTTTCAAAAATCGGCGCCCCGCCGCGGCGGCCGAGCGCGGGATCGCAGGCGCGCTCCGGATGCGGCATCAGGCCCATGACGCGGCCGCTGGCGTCGATCAGGCCGGCAATATCGCGCGCCGAGCCATTAGGATTGTCGACATAGCGCAGCGCCACCTGACCCTCGCCTTCCAAGCGATCGAGAGTGGCGGCGTCGGCGACATAGCGGCCATCAGCATGGGCAATGGGGATTTCGGTTTCGCGGGCTTCGCCGAATGCGCGGGTAAAGGCGGTATTGGCGTTTTCGATTTTCAGCCGCACCGGCTTGCAGACAAAGCGCAGGCCGATATTGCGGGTCAGCGCGCCGGGCAGCATGCGCGCTTCGGTGAGCACCTGGAAGCCGTTGCAGACGCCGAGCACATAGCCGCCGCGTTCGGCGTGGGCGCGCACTGCGGCCATGATCGGGCTGCGCGCGGCCATCGCGCCGGCGCGCAGATAATCGCCATAGGAAAAGCCGCCCGGCAGCAGCGCAAGGTCGATCCCCGCGGGCAGGGCGGTGTCCTGGTGCCAGACCATGGCCGGCTTCTTGCCGGTCACCTGTTCGAGGGCGACGGCGGCGTCACGGTCGCAATTGGACCCGGGGAATACGATCACGGCGGCTTGCATCGGGGCGGTTTAGCCTGGACCGCTGCATTCGCCAAGCCGGGGGCGTTGCGGTAATGAGCGGCATGGATGTGTCGGTTCTCATTCTCTTGATCGTTACAGCGCTGGTGACCAGCGCGGCATTGGCTTGGCGGGCGGTGATTCGCGACAAGCGGGCCAGCGCGCGCCCCACCAGCCGCGACGCGGGCGGCGGCGGCCCAGTGTCTTACGATTCCGGCGGGGCGGCGGCGCCAGTCAAAAGCCGCGATCACGATCGCGCCGATGAGTCCGCCGCTGATGGCGGCTCGGACGGCGGCGATGGCGGCGGCGGCGGCGATTAGGCCGCGGCTGGGTTTGCTGCTAGACTGCGCGCATGCGTGTTGCAGCAATCTGGTTTTTTGGCGGGGCGGCGTTTTTGGGCCTGCTTGGCGTGCTGCTTTTCATCGGGCTCGGCTTCGGCAAGAACGAGCGGCGGCAGCGCGACGATGTTGCCTTTATGGATGACGATCCGCCGAACTGAAATGGCGTCATCCAGCGACCGACCTTTAGCCCGCGATTGCAGTCACCATAAGAACGCTGATTTGGCCTCCACAGCAGTTCAGTGCGGCCAGCGGCTGCTTTGACGATGAAAACACTCGGCTGCTTAAGCAGTCCCCCGTGAAGTAGCCGCTGTCACGCCGCGACAGCCGATCCGATCATTCGACCTCGATCAAGCAACACCTGGAAGAGGTGCGCAAAAAGGCGGTTCAACCACCTGACCAGGAGGCTGAAATTGTAACCGGCGGCGGCG
>JBEIHY010000061.1:0-20251 GCA_040381035.1 Hyphomonadaceae bacterium | reverse complement strand
TCGCAACATCCATTCCCGTTGCGATCCTCAGCCTGAAGGCGGACCCCTGGCCCATCACGCTGGTCGCGGCAATATCGCCGCCGCGCAGGCGGGCGATCTGACGAGTGAGAGTAAGGCCTAAACCGGCGCCGCCGAACTTCAGGGCGATGTCGCGGTCGGCCTGCACGAAGGGCTCAAAAATGGCCGCCAGGCGCGCAGGCGCGATACCGATTCCGGTGTCAGACAGCTCCAGGATCAAGCTCTCATCGTCGCGCCATGCGGTAACCTTCACCTGCCTGTTTTCGGTGAACTTGGCGGCGTTCGACAACAGATTGAGCAGGCACTGCTGGAACCGTTTGGGGGCAGAGCGCACAACGCCCAAGTCCGACGCTATTGTCAGCTCAAGCCGATTGCCCCGCGCGGCCATAGCCGGCCCCACCGCCTCGGCCGCGCTCGCGATCACCCGGGCCGGATCGAAAGTGGCCGCCACAATGTCCATCTTGCCGGCTTCGATTCTGGCGACATCGAGCACGTCATTGATCAGGCCGAGCAGATGGCGCGAAGCGCGGAGTACGCCCTCGGTGTCGGCGATATCTTGTCCACGGGCGTCATCGATGGCGGTTTCGCGAAGGATCTCGCTTTATCCGATGATGGCGTTCAGGGGCGTGCGCAATTCGTGGCTCATATTGGCGAGGAATGGCGATTTGGCTTCATTGGCGGCGTCGGCCTCACGCCTGGCCTGGGCTTGACGCACGGCCTCGGCTTTGGCGGCGAACAAGGAGGCGTAGGAGTGGGCGGCCGTGCGCGCAAGAGACACCGACTGGCCGGTCATGATCACCATCGCCATCGCCACGAACAAAGCGTAGTCTTCAAACAGAGCCAGCCCGACATGGTAACCTGCCAAGACGAGGCCGAGCGCCGGGACCGGCAAAGTCAGAATGATCATGTTGCGGCTCAGCACGGGCTGGCTCAGCGCATTCATCATCACCGCAATGCACAGCAAAACCCCGAGCGCAGCGTTCGCTGCTCCTGCAAACGCCAGCACGAAAGCCGGCGCGCAATACACCGCCGTCAGGATGGCGGCGCATTGGGTTATCTCGGCGGCGATGGCGCGCAAACGGGCAAGACCGGTGGTTCAGTTCGGCCTCGAAGGCGCGCACGCGGCGCAAAATAAAGAATTCGGCAAGGCCGGCCAGCGTCGCCCACGCCAAAGTCGCAACCAGCGCGTCAAGGCCGCCAACCGCCAAGCAGATGCCGGCAAAGGCCAAGCCGCTCACCAAGCGCACGCCGAGATGGCCGCGATGGGTGCGCTCGAAAAATTAGCGCAATGACTCCGCTAAGACGTGTTGAAGCATCATGAACCCAAGCCGAAAGGGCGCCGCCGCTGCCGCCCGATAGATTCGTCTGCCGCCAACGCCTTGAAAGAGCGTGAACGCCGATCACCCCGAGACCATCGCCGCGTACGACCGGACCAGCCCGCCATCATCGGCTTCGGCTGGGTGAAAACCAGGGCGATAGAAGGCCGCGATCGCGAGGCTCATCTGGCGCACAATGCCCGGCTTGAAGAACACGAACCAGACAAACCGCGCCGGCCACAGCACATCGGCTTTGCCGTCGGCGGCGAGCATGTCGGCAATATTGGCGATGATCACGCCGACCAGTCGCACGATGGCGTCGCTCATGGCCGCGGCGCGCAAGAGCCACCGGCCCAACCCCGACATGTGTTGCGTTGCTGAAAGGAAAACGTCGAACGCCACACTTTTGTGCTCGATCTCCTCGACTGCGTGCCATTGCCAAAGGGCGCGGGTCTTGCCGTCGCAAAAGGCCAGATGGCGCGGATCGGCCAACAATTGGCGGGCAAACACGGCGGTGAAATGCTCCAGCGCGATGGTGGTGGCCAGCCGCTGGATCGGCGCGCGGGCGGCGCCCGCGGCGAGCTGCCTTTTCGCCCGCGCCACAATCTTGTCCATCACATAGCCAGGGACGCCAAGCTGGTCGTTCATCGCCCTATGCTCGCGCGCTTGGGCGCCTTCTTGGCGGACAAAGGCGACGACGTCGTCAGCCAGGTTCGGGCCGACAAAGGCTTCATGAGCCTCAACGCTTTGGACAAAGAAGCGCTCGCCGTCGGGAAAGGTGGTGGACAAGCCCGCATAGAAGACGTGCGCGATCGGATCGGCGGCCGCGCATGTCGCGACGTCGGCGCCGGTCAGGCCAAACCGGTGATTTCAGAACGGTATACCGGCTGATATTACACCCCCAAGTAGGGGCGGCGAATCCGCCCAGAACTTTCTTGAAACGAGATTAAGGCACGCGCTTCCAGGTCTGCGACCGGCCAAGGACGGACACGCCCAGAAAGCCGCGCAGCGTAAGCCTTTGACCGTCGGGCGAGACGGTCAAACGCGCGCTGTAAACATTACCGCTATCGGGATCGAGCACCTGGCCGTCGGCCCATTGGCCCGGCTTGCCTTTCACCGGCTTCAAGCCCCACAGGATTTCCATCCCCATCAGCGGCTTGTTCTTCTTCGCGCCGGGGCATTTGACGCAGGCCTGATTGGGGTCTTCGCCGGGAACTAAGGTCCCGGCCGCCACCCCGCGCAAGCCGCCATCGGCGGCCTGCTCAATGCGCACAATCCCGCGCGGCTTGCCATCGACATCCGAAATCGTGTGCCAGGTTCCGGCTGCCTGCGGGGCGGCGCTTGCAGGAAAGTTGAGCGCGAACACCGCCAGAAGCAGGGCGCAGAAATGCGGCAGGGTCATATCTTGTCCTCAGATTGGGGCTTATGTATCGCGCCGCGCGCGGCGGTCAAACCATGCGGTGGGGAATGAAGCAGGCGCCAGCGCCGGTGATCGGATCGGCGTCTTCGCGGATGCCCAAGCCGCAGGGCTCGCCAGCGACCACCCAGACCCCAAACACGGGCGTCAGGCCGTCAAAGGCGGGCATCGCCGCGCGCGCCTGGATCACACGCGGCTGGTCGCCAAACGGCCCATCATGATCAGCGCGCCGGCCGCCAAACACGCGAGCGACATTGGCGCCTTCGCGCCCGAAGGCTGGCTTGCGCACATGGTCGCCTGCGATGGCTCCGGGGCTGGCGACCGCCTCCAGCAGATTGGGGTGGCCGCGATTGGCCGCCCATAGCCGCGCCAGCATCAGCTTGGACGACGCTGCGATCCGCCACGGCGGCTCCAGCACGCCGACCGGCCCGGCCTGGATCGCGGCGAGGAAATCGGCGTTCTCCCCAGCCATCCATTCCCACGGATAAAGCTTGAACATGTGGCTGATCGGGCGGTCTTCGAGATCGACCAGCCGGCCCCTGTTCAAGCCGATATCGGCGATGTCGATGGCTTGCGTGCGCAGGTCTGCCTGGGTGGCGCAATCGGCCATGTAAGCGGCGGTCAGGCGGTCGTCGGCTTCATCGCCCATCGCGGCAAAATGCACGATCCCTGTGGCGCCGACGCCGCGCTTGAGGTTGCCCCAGGCTTCAATCAGGCGCTCGTGAATGGAATTGTACTGGTCGCCAGCGGCGTCGCGATCGACCAGCCATTGCCATTGCACGACGGCGGCTTCGTAAAGGGCCGTGGGCGTGTCGGCATTGTATTCAAGCAGCTTGGGTGGGCGCGCGCCGTCCCAGGCGAAATCGAACCGGCCATACAACGATGGATCGCCGCGGGCATAGCTTTCGGCCGCCAGTGCATAGAGGTTTGGCGGAGCGCCGAGGCTTTGCCACAGGGCGATGTCGGCCATGACGGTCGCGACTTCGGCGCTGATCATGGCCTGACACGCCATCGCTGCGTCATGGAGGGTTTCAATCTCGGCTTCGCTGAATTCAAAGCAGGCGTCCTCAACCCAATAGGCCTGACCGTTCGGGCCGCGCCAATCGTGGAAATCGAGCGCCGCCAAACGCGCTGCGGCGTCGGGCCGCGGCCTGACCTTCACCCGCCGCATCAGCCGCCCCGGCCGGAAGCGTAACTGCGCCCGGTGGCGCCAAAACCACCGCGGCTCGTGGACGCCTGCCGAGCGTTGGCGTCGGCGTAGATCGATGTTCCCGTGGTTGCGGCGCTGCGTCCGGGGCCAGGATCGTCGGGCGCTGCGCCGGCGCGGCGCGTCGCATAGGAAGGCCCATAATAGTAGCCGCCATAAGTGCGGTCGCTGCAATGTTGGGGCGGATAATCCTGCAAGCAGGCTTCGCGGCTGAGATAGCCGTTGCGCGCATATTCGGGCTCGCGCGCGCAGCCGCTCAAGGCCGCCGCAGCGCCCAGCGTCACCAAAACCACGGTCGAAGTCCGCCAGCGCGGCATTTTCACATCTCCTACGGCGTTAGCGCCGCGGTGGAGATCATCCCAGTGACGACGCCCACCGCGGCCTGAACAATGCCGGCGCTGATTTTGCCGGCGGCGATGTCTTTTGAGAGGCCGGGCATCGCCAAACAGGCGCCAAGATGGGCCAAAATCTGGGCGATCAGCGCCACAATCCCCCAGCCGACCGCAATCACCAGGTCGCTGGTCACCGCAAACACCAGATTGAGCGGCAGCACAAAACCGAACACGGCCCCAACGAGGCCGATGGCGGCGGCGCTGTTGCCCTCACGGATCAGGCGGATTTCCTTGTGCGGGGTGGCCAGCGCATACAATGCGATGAACGCCACCGTCAGCAACACCCCGACCAAAAAATGCTGGGCGAACAAGCCGAGCGCGAGCAACGTGTCAGCGTCCATATCCAAGAGCCTCCAAGCCGGCGCAATACGCCTGTTCGCCGCGAAAGCAAAGCGCGCTTAGCGAGGCGCGATCTGACGGATATCCAGTTTGCCGTCCTTCATGGTCAAGGCGATTGCGCCGGATTTCAGCGCCAGCGCCTGGGCGCCAAACACGTCGCGCCGCCAGCCTTTCAGGGCCGCCACATCGGCGGCGTCGTCGGCCGCAATCCAATCGAGATCCGCGCTCGACGCGATCAGTTTGGCGGCAACGCCGCAGCGTTCGCACTCGGCGCGCAGCAGCACGCGCAGAAGCTCCACTATCGGGCCATTGACGCTGGACGGCGGGGGCGCTGCGCTGCGCTCGACCACGGGCGGTTTGCGATCGGGCGCGGCCAAAGCGGCGTCAAGCGCGGCGGCAAGTTCTGCCCCCCCGCGTGAGCCGCCAAAGCCCTTGGGCACGGCGCGCAACCGATCAAACGCGGCGGCGCTGCGCGGGCGCTGCTCAGCGATTTCATATAGCGCGTCGTCCTTCATCACGCGCGAGCGGGGAATGTCGCGCGTTTGCGCCGTGCGTTCGCGCCACGCGGCCGCAGTTTGCAACGCGATCAGGAAATCAGCGCCGCCCTTGCGGATTTTCAGGCGCTTCCAGGCATTTTCCGGGCTGACGTCATAATTGGCCGGATCGATCAGATCGCCCAGTTCGTCGGCCAGCCATTCCAGCCGGCCTTCGGCCTCAAGCTGGGCGCGCATTCTTGGATAAAGGTCGCGCAGATGGGTGACGTCGGCGAGCGCATAGTGCAGCTGATCCGGCGACAAGGGCCGGCGGCTCCAATCAGTGAAGCGCGCGGCCTTATCGACCTTCTTGCGCAGCAGGCCCTGCACCAGCGCGTCATAGGCGACCGAATCGCCATAGCCGCAAGCCATCGCGCCAATCTGGGTGTCAAACACCGGCCCGGGCATGCGCCCATCGAGCTTCAGGAAGATTTCCAGATCCTGGCGTGCGGCGTGGAACACCTTCAACACGGCGCCATCGTTCATAAGTGCAAATAGCGGCGCCAGATCGAGGCCGTGGCTCAACGGATCGATGACGATTTCCACACCCTCGGCGGCAATTTGCACAAGGCACAGCTTCGGCCAGAAGGTCGTTTCGCGCAGGAACTCGGTGTCAACCGCCACAAACGGCCGCTGACGCAGCTCAACCACCGCCGCCGCCAAGGCTTGCGTGTCTGTTATGATGTTCATTGCTCCTTTGTGCACCGATGCGGAAAAGCGAACAAGATCAGGCGGGAGGTTCCTGCGGTATCGGCACAATTTGGCCGGGCTGAAGCATCGCCAAAGCCGCCTGCAGCTCGAGGATAAAGGCGCGCAAGTCAGCCAGTCGATTGGACGGACCCCGCACGACCAACACGCCAAACGTCAGCGCAGAGACTTGGTTTTGATGCGCGAGATTGGCGCCACCAGTCACGAAGCAATCCAAATGACTGGCCGCCGCGCGCAATTCCTCGCCTTTGGTATTGCCGGGCCAGCCCATTTCGGCCTTTGTCTAGACTTCGTGGCCGTTGATCAAGCGGCCAAGCTGGCGCGGCAAGCATTCATCCAGCAAAACGCGCATTGACTTTAGGCCGCAAATTCAGGGCCATGCGCTTAGGCGGCCTCCAAGAACGCCGCCGCTTGGTCACGCTGCAGGCTCGGAAAGTCGTCCATAACCGCATCCAAGGAATCGCCGCCGGCCAAGCCGTCGGTGAAGTTCTTCACCGGAACGCGTGTGCCCGAAAACATCGGCGTGCCGCCCAAAATGTCGGGGTCGCTGACGACGAGCTCGTCATTGGTCATGAACGAAGAACGCCACGGGGCGCCCGTGGCTGCAAACCGAACCTTTGCCCGCGCCTTGACATCCCCGCCTGCGCCGTGCGCTTGGTCCTCCCCCTGATTTGACCGCCGTTTCGGAGTTCGCCCATGCACGCCTATCGTTCGCATACCTGCGCGGCCCTGCGCGCCGGCGATGTGGGCCAGAATGTGCGGCTTTCGGGTTGGGTGCATCGCAAGCGCGACCATGGCGGGGTGCTGTTTGTCGATTTACGCGACCATTATGGGGTGACCCAAGTTGTCGTGCTGCCGTCCTCGCCGGCGTTTGAGCTCCTCAACACCGCGCGCTCGGAAAGCGTTGTACGGGTGGATGGCGAGGTTGTCGCCCGCTCACCCGAAACCGTAAACAAGGACCTCGCCACCGGCGCCATTGAAGTGCGCGCCAAGGCGGGCGAGCTGCTCAGCCAGGCCGCCGAACTGCCGGTGCCGGTGTTCGGCGAGCCGGACTATCCCGAGGAGCTGCGGTTGAAATACCGTTTCCTTGATCTGCGCCGCGACACGCTGCACGCGAACATCGTTCTGCGCTCCAAGGTGATCGCCTCGATCCGGAGCCGGATGATCGGGCAGGGCTTTACCGAGTTCCAAACCCCGATTCTTACCGCCTCCAGCCCCGAAGGCGCGCGCGACTTTCTGGTGCCAAGCCGTCTGCATCCGGGCAAATTCTACGCGCTGCCGCAAGCGCCGCAGCAGTTCAAGCAGCTGCTGATGGTTGCCGGCTTTGACCGCTATTTCCAAATCGCGCCGTGCTTTCGCGATGAGGACGCCCGCGCCGACCGCTCCCCTGGCGAATTCTATCAGCTCGATTTCGAGATGAGCTTTGTGACGCAAGAGGACGTTTTCGCAGCCCTCGAACCGGTGATGCATGGCCTGTTTGAGGAATTCAGCGGCGGCGAGGCGGTCACCGCGCTGCCGTTCCCGCGCATTCCCTACAAGCAAAGCATGCTCAAATACGGCTCCGACAAGCCAGACCTGCGCAATCCCTTGGTGCTGTGCGACGTCACCGACATTTTCGCCCGCGAGGCTGTGACCTTCAACGCCTTCAAGGGCGTGATCGGCAAGGGCGGGGTGGTGCGCGCAATCCCTGCGCCGGGGGCAGGCGCCCAGCCGCGCAGCTTCTTTGACAAGCTCAATGATTGGGCGCGCAAGGAGATGAAGGCCGCAGGCCTTGGCTATATCACCTTTGAGGGCGGCGAGGCCAAAGGCCCGATCGCGAAATTCATTCCGGCCGCGGAGCTGGCGGAACTGAAAACCCGTGCCGGTGTTGGCGATGGCGACGCCGTGTTCTTCGCGGCCGATCAGGAACTCGCCGCTGCAAAGCTCGCGGGCGCGGCGCGCATCCGCATCGGCGATGAGCTGAACCTGTCGGAAAAGTCGGGCTTCAAATTTTGCTGGATCATCGATTTCCCGATGTATGAGTGGAACGAGGATGAGAAGAAGATCGACTTCTCCCACAACCCGTTCTCCATGCCGAATTTCGACCATGACGCGTTCTTGAAACTCGATCCGGCCGACCGCGCCACCATCGAGGCGATCACGGCGTTCCAATACGATATTGTGTGCAATGGCGTGGAACTCAGCTCCGGCGCGATCCGCAATCACAAGCCCGATATCATGCTGAAAGCCTTCGAGATCGCCGGCTATCCGCCCGAAGAGGTTGAGGCCCGATTTGGCGGCATGCTGAACGCCTTCCGGTTTGGCGCGCCCCCGCACGGAGGCTCCGCGCCCGGCATTGATCGGATCGTGATGCTGCTCGCTCGCGTCAACACCATCCGCGACGTCATCGCGTTTCCGCTCAATCAGCAAGGCATGGACCTTATGATGCAGGCGCCGAATGGGGTTTCGCAAAAGCAGCTGCGCGAATTGCATATTCGCCTCGCGCCGCAGGAGCCGAAAAAGGATTAGCGCAGCCAGCGCGCCACATCGATCAGCGTTGCCAGCGCGCCCGCCACATAGGTGAAAGCGGCGGCTTTCAGCACCTCGCGGGCGCCAGCCATGTCGGGCGCAGCGATGTAGTTTCCGGCCTGAAGGCTTGGCAAAGCGCGCTTGAAGCTCGCATCGATCTCCAGCGGCAAGGTTAGCGCATGAACCGCAACGCGCGCGCCGAGCAGGGCGACGATGGCGAGCACTTGCACGACCGCCAGCGCCGGCGACTTCACCAGTACGCCGAGCAACGGGATCGAGATCAGCAGCGCGAAGGCTATTCTGTTGACATGCTCCAGGCTGCCCGCCCAGCGCGTGCGCGCGACCAGGAACGGATCCCCGTCGCGATGCTGCACCGCGTGGCCAACTTCATGCGCCGCCACCGCCACCGCCGTGACGGAGCGGCCATGGAGATTGTCCGGCGCCAGCCGGACCGCGCGCGCGATCGGATCATAATGATCCTGCATCGGTGGGCATTCCTCGACCGGGACATTGGTGAGGCCGGCTTTGTCGAGAAGATGGCGCGCGAGCTCCCCTCCGGTTCCCGGAAAATCCGGGCGCTCGGCGCCGTTGCGGCGCATGGTGCGCTGCACCCACCAGCTTGGCCCAAAGACGATCGCGATGAGCGCGACGACAAGGATGGCCCCAAAGAAGATCATGGCTGTGACATGGCGTCTGCGCGACGGTTCGGCAATTGCCCGTTCACTCAAAAAGCCCCAATTGATCGCCCACCTGCAACGGTCGGCGAAACTGAGTCGTGTTGAGTTTGTCGGTCCGTTCGTTCAAGCCCAGCCGCGCGCAGGCGCGCTTGAACCGATCCGCCAGCAATCGCGCATAGGAGCCCTCGCCCTTCATGCGTTTGCCCCATTGGGCGTCATAATCCTTGCCGCCGCGCATGGCGCGGATGTGGCGCATGACGCGCGCAGCGCGGTCCGGCGCGTGGGTCTCCAGCCATTCGCGGAACAGGTCTTTGATTTCGAGCGGCAATCGCAAAACGATATAGCCCGCTTGCACCGCGCCGGCTTCAGTGGCGGCGGTGAGGATGGCTTCCATTTCAGCGTCGTTCAAAGCCGGGATCATCGGCGCGGCCATCACGGCGGTTGGCACCCCGGCTTTGGCGAGCATCCGGATCGTGTCGATGCGCCGATGTGGAGCGGCGGCGCGCGGCTCGAGCGTGCGGGCCAGTTTCGGATCGAGCGTTGTGACCGACACCGCGACCTTGGCGAGCCCCGCTTGCGCCATCGGCCCGAGAATATCGAGATCGCGCAGCACCAGCGCCGATTTGGTAATGATCGCCACCGGATGGTGATGCTCGGCCAGCACCTTCAACACTGCGCGCGTCGCCTGCCATTGCCGCTCCACCGGCTGATAAACGTCCGTCACGCCGCCGAGCACAATCGTGGCGCACTGATATTTCGGATGGGCGAGTTCTTGGCGCAGCAGCCCGGCGGCCTCGGCCTTCACAAACAGCTTGGTCTCGAAATCCAGGCCCGGCGAAAGGCCGACATAAGCATGGTTGGGCCGGGCGTAGCAGTAGACGCAGCCATGCTCGCAGCCGCGATAGGTGTTGACGGTGCGATCAAAAGACAGGTCCGGGCTATCATTGCGGGTGATGATGCTGCGCGCGGCCTCAAGCGTGACGCTGGTCGTTTGCGCCGGCGGCGTCAAATCCTCTGGCGTCCAACCGTCGTCGAAGTCGAGCCGGGTGAAGCGCTCATAGCGGCCCGACGCGTTGGAAACCGCGCCGCGGCCTTTGCGGGAAAGCACACTCGCCATGGGGTCAGGCTAGGCGAGCGGATCGAACAAATCAAGAACAAGATGGATGCGCAGCATCGTGCATATGTGCGAAGGTGAGATTGAAAGTCATGACCTCTGGGGTAATGGCCGCCGGTTGAAGACAGGGTCAAGATACAACGTTCGTGTTTTGCCGGAACGCCCACTTTAACAGGACCACCTCGATGACATTGTTTCGCCTGCAGCTGCTCGTTATGCTGACGACGCTGAGCGCCTATACGGCAATCGTCATCGCCAATCATGGCTGCTCGCTCTTGGACGTGTTTATCGCGGATTTGCTCAAAATGGGCTGGCCGGGCCAGTTCAACCTTGATTTCACGGGCTTTCTCACGCTGTCTGCGATCTGGACGGCATGGCGGCATCACTTTTCCCCAACCGGAATGGCGCTTGGCGTGGTCGCCTTTTTTGGCGGCAGCATGTTCTTGTCGATCTACTTGCTGGTCGCCAGCTACCAAGCGAAAGGCGATGTAAAGGCGCTGCTGCTTGGGGCAAGCCGGGCCCATTCTTGATCGGCGCGCGCATTGCCCGGCTTCTTATGCGTCAGTCGAATCATCGGTTCCCGAACGTTATCGCTTTTTGCGCGGGGCCGCCTGGAACAGGAACGCCGGCGCATCATCGCCGAAACCAAGCGGGCCGGCATCGTCCTTGGCCGGCTTGCGTGGCGCTGGCGCGGGCGGGGCGGCGGCGGCGCGCGGCAGGCGCGGAGCGCGGGGCGGGCGGGCCGGGGCCGGGGCCGGAGCGTCTTGCGCGGCGGCGGCGATCTCGGGCTCTTGCGTGCGCGACGGCCGGCGGCTGATGCGGCCGCGATCGTCGCGGCGGGGCTTGGGCGCTTCATCCGCTGCGGCTTCACGCGGCGGGCGATCGTCACGGGGGGGGCGGCGATCGCTGCGCTCGCCGCCTCGGCTGCGCTTGTCGCCGCGGCCGGGGCGCTTTGCGTCGCGGCCGTCATCGGGCAGGCGCTCGCTTGGCACGCCGTCAAATTCGGCCGCCGGGATCGACTGCTTGATTAGCTTTTCAATGCCGCTCAGCGATTTATCGTCGTTCGGCGCGACCAAGGTATAAGCCTCGCCAAGGCGCCCGGCCCGGCCAGTGCGGCCAATGCGGTGGACGTAATCTTCCGCATGTCGGGGCGGTTCGTAGTTGAAGACGTGGCTAACATCGGGGATGTCGAGGCCACGGGCGGCGACGTCGGAGGCGACCAGCAGCGGCACTTCGCCGGATTTGAAACGCGCCAGGGTGGCAAGGCGCACGCTTTGATCGAGATCGCCGTGAATGGGCGCGGCGTTGAAGCCATGCCGCTGCAGCGATTTCGCCACCACATCGACATCGGTCTTGCGGTTGCAGAATATGATGCCGTTTTTCAGATTGGCGCAGCCCTTGATAATTGCGCGCAGCGCCGCGCGCCGGGTGCGCGGATCGCCGCTCGGGGTTTTCACAATCCGGGCGGTGATGGTGACGGCGGTTTGCGCCGGGCGGCTGGCTTCGATGCGGGCGGCGTTGGATAGGAACTGTTCCGTCAACCGGGTGATTTCCGGCGGCATGGTGGCGCTGAAGAATAGTGTTTGGCGCGTAAACGGCGTGAGTTTGAAGATGCGTTCGATATCGGGGATGAAGCCCATATCGAGCATCCGGTCGGCCTCATCGACAACCATCACTTGCACGCCGCTCAGCAGCAGTTTGCCGCGCTCAAAATGGTCGAGCAACCGGCCCGGCGTGGCGATCAGCACATCCACGCCCTGGGTCAACAGCGCTTCCTGGTCGGCGAACGAAACGCCGCCGATCAACAAGGCTTTTGTGAGCTTGTGGTATTTACCATATTTGTCGAAGCTCTCAGCGACTTGGGCGGCCAATTCGCGGGTCGGCTCCAAAATCAAGGTGCGCGGCATCCGTGCTCTGGCGCGGCCTTGCGCCAAGATCTCGATCATCGGGATGGTGAACGCGGCGGTTTTCCCGGTTCCGGTTTGGGCGATGCCCAGCACATCCCGGCCCTGCAACACGATGGGGATGGCTTTCGCCTGGATCGGGGTGGGCGTGGAATAGCCCGCTTCATCGATGGCGCGCATAATGTCGGGCGAAAGGCCCAGTTCGTCAAAACGCGGTTGTGGCGCTTCAAATGTGGCGGCGGCGGGTTCTTCCGCCTCGGCGGCCGCCGGAGACTCAGTCATGCAAAGGTCCTGATGGGCACGCGCAGTTTGCGCGCGGGTGGGCCGGGGCGCACGTCTGCCCCCGGCTGCGTTGCACATAAAGCGCGTGGGGGCGTCAAGTCAATGCGGCGCTTGCGGTTGGTGTGGCTGCGCGGTGTCTGCGCCTCTTACCGCGCCGCCCCGTTCCGTGTAGCTAAGGGGCATGTTGAAATGGAACCATCACGTCGTCTTCGATGTTGAGGCCGACGGCCCGGCGCCGGGTCTGTACAATATGATCTCCTTTGGCCTCGTCAGCGTTGCCGATCCCAGCCGCTCGTTTCTGGGCGAGGTGGCGCCAGTGCTTGACCATCCGGGCCTGGCCGAAGCACGCGCTGTCAGCGGCATTTCGTTTGACGCGCAATTGCGCTTTCGCGACCCGACAACCGTCATGCTCGACGCTCATCTGTGGCTGCGCGAGCTAACCGACGGCAAGCGCCCGATCTTTTGGTCCGACAATCCAGCCTTTGATTGGCAATTCTGGAATTGGTATTGCTACCGCTTCGTTGGCGCCAACCCAGCCGGATTCAGCGCCCGGCGTATTGGCGATCTCGATTCCGGCCGGCGTGGCGAGGCTTTGAACACCACCGCTTGGAAGAAGCGCCGCGAAACCGCCCACACCCACGATCCGGTCGACGACGCACGCGGCAATGCTGAAGCTTTGCGCTGGGTTCTGGCGGAGATGGGCGAGCGGATAGACGAACGCTAAGCCGCCTTTTCCGCTGGCACCACGAAGCTGTCGATTACCCGTTTTTCGCCGGTCTTCTCGAAATTCACGGTCAGTTTGGCGCCTTCAATCGCGGTGATCACGCCATAGCCGAACTTGGTGTGGAACACCCGATCACCGAGTTTGTATTGCGTCGCGCTGGATTCGGTGGCGATCAGTTTGGCCTGCGCATCAAGCACTGGCGCGCGCGATGCGGGCGCGCCTTTGCGGTCTTGGGCGCGCCGCCAGCCGGGGCTTTCATAGCCGGAACTGAAGCCGCCGCCGGGCGCATAGGCGTTGAGTTTGGACAGGCCGTCCGATCGTGCGTATCCGGTTTGAGAGGCTGCCTCGACATGGGCTTCGGGAAGCTCATCGACAAACCGCGACGGCAGAACGCTTTGCCAGCGGCCATATATCTGGCGGTTGGCGGCGAAGGATATCCGCAAGGTCTCCCGCGCGCGCGTGATGCCGACATAAGCGAGCCGGCGTTCTTCTTCGAGGCTCTTTTCGCCGCCGTCATCGATCGCGCGCTGGGAGGGGAATACGCCTTCTTCCCAGCCCGGCAAAAACACCAGCGGCCATTCCAGGCCCTTGGCGGCGTGAAGCGTGGAGATATGCACCTGGTCGCCGCCATCGGCCTGGTCGATATCGAGCACCAGTTCGACATGCTCCAGATAGGCGCTGAGCGAATCGAACTGGCCCATGGCCTGGATCAGTTCCTTCAGGTTTTCCAATTTGGTTTGCGCTTGCGGCGATTTGTCGGCGCGCAGCATGTCGGTGTAGCCGCTTTCATCGAGGATGATTTCGGCGAGATCCACATGGCTGATCTCGCCGGCCTTGGCGCGCCAGCGCTCCAGATCGCGCAAAAAAGCGGTGAGGCCGGTGCGCGCGGGGCCGCGCAATTCGTCCGTGTTCGTCGCATCGCGAGCCGCGCGGGCAAGAGTTGCGCCCTGCGCGCGCGCAATCGCGGAGAGCTTGGCGACCGTTGTGTCGCCGACGCCGCGCTTGGGCTGATTGACGATCCGCTCAAACGCCAGATCGTCGTCTTCGCTGCGCACGAGGCGCAGATAAGCGTGGGCGTCGCGCACTTCGGCGCGCTCGAAGAAGCGCGGGCCGCCGATCACCTTGTAGGGAATTTTCAGCATCAGGAAGCGTTCTTCAAACGCCCGCATCTGCCAGGCCGCGCGCACCAAAACGGCGATGTTGGAATATGTGCGTTCGCCGCGCTTATAGGTTTCGATCTCGTCAGCGATCTGGCGCGCCTCGGCCTCGCCGTCCCAAACGCCCGACACCTTCACCTTTTCCCCGCCCGGCGCCTGCGTCCACAGCGTCTTGCCAAGCCGGGCGCGATTGGCCGCGATCAGGCCGGAAGCAGCGCCGAGAATGTTGGCGGTGGATCGATAATTGCGCTCCAGCCGCACGACCTGCGCGCCGGGAAAGTCGCGTTCGAAGCGCAGAATGTTATCAACCTCCGCGCCGCGCCAGCCATAGATGGATTGGTCGTCATCGCCAACGACGCAGATATTGTGGCCGGCCTGGGCGAGCAGCCGCAGCCACAAATATTGGGCGACATTGGTGTCTTGATATTCGTCGACCAAAAGATAAGGAAGTTTCTTGTGATACTCACCGAGCAGGTCCGGGTGGCGCTGGAAGATATTGATCATGTGCACCAGCAGATCGCCGAAATCGCAGGCGTTCAGCACCGCCAACCGCGCCTGGTAGGCGGCGTAAACAGCAACCGCCTTGCCCTCGCCCCAGGCGTGCGCGTCGCGGGTTTCCAAACGGTCTGGGGTCAGTGCGCGGTTTTTCCAGGCGTCGATCATGCCGGCAAGCGCGCGCGCGGTGTAGCGCTTTTCATCGAGCCCCTCGGCCTCAATAAGTTGCTTCAACAACCGCAGCTGATCGTCTGTGTCCAAGATCGTGAAGTTGGATTTCAGCCCGATCAATTCGGCATTGCGGCGCAGCATTTGCGCGCTGATCGAATGGAAGGTGCCAAGCCAAGGCAGGCCGCCGGCGCCGGGGCCCAAAAGATGTTCCATCCGTTCGCGCATTTCGCGTGCGGCCTTGTTGGTGAAGGTGACGGCGAGGATCTGCCAGGGCTTGGCGCGCCCTGTTGCGATCAGATGGGCAAGCCGTGTGGTCAGCACCCGGGTCTTGCCGGTGCCGGCGCCGGCGAGCACGAGCACCGGCCCGTCCAGCGCCTCCACAGCGGCGCGCTGCTCGGCGTTCAACGCGTCGAGATAGGGCGGCTGGGCGGCGGCGCGTTGGGAGAGCGGGCGTTGGTCGGTCATGGGGCGTTCTGCGCTCAAGCGATTCGGATGGGAACAAAAATAGTCCTGAACCGCCCGCTTGGCGACAGCGCGCTTCATCTCTCGCCGTTCGCGCCGTGGTTTGCTAGATGTTGGTCGCGCGAGGAGAGCCGATGCCTGATATCTTTTTGTCCTATGCCCGTGAAGATCAGGTCCGCGCTGGCGAGATCGCCCGGGCCCTCGGCGAAGACGGCTATGACGTGTTCTGGGACAAAGAGATCCCGCCGGGCCGCACCTGGGCTGATTTTCTTGAAGAAAAACTGACCAATTGCAAAGCCGTTGTGGTGCTTTGGAGCAAGCATTCCACCGCCTCGCAATGGGTCAAGGAAGAAGCGCGCATCGCCTTGGACAAGGGCAAATTGATTCCCGCTATGCTTGACGCCTCCCCGCCGCCTTTTGGCTTCGGCGAAGTGCAGGCCGCCAATCTCACCGGCTTTACCGGCGATCGCGCGCAGCCGGAATGGCGCCGCCTGACGGGCGCGATCCAAGCGCTGTTTGGCGAGGGGCCGCGCCCACGCGCACGCCCTGTCTCGCCGCCGCCGTCTTCGGGCTGGCGTGGGGCGGAGCCGACGCCTGCCGCGCCAGCTGCAAAGAGCGGCTGGCTGAAATGGGTCGGCGGCGCGTTCGGGGCGGTGGTGGCGCTGGGCGTGATTGGCTCTTTGCTCGGCGGCAATCAGCAGCCAGGCCCAACGCCCGCGCCGTTCGGGAATGTTGAGCCTTCGACGGGTCCTGGCGCCAATTTCGCGATTTCGCCGAGCGTGCAGGCGATGATTGATCAGGCGCGACAGAATGAAACGCAGGCCAAGGCCGCCGTGCAAGCCGCCAATGCGGCAAGCGAACAAGGCCAACAGGCCGCCGCTGCAGCAACCTCGGGTCAATTGGGCTATGGCGTCCAACAGGTGCCGCTTGGCGTCGCTGCTGGAAATCTCGCCCTTCTGGCGACCGGACAAGTCGCGCCAATCGGTCTGCAGACGCAAACCGGCATGCAGTTCTTTGGTTTGATGCAGGCGTCACCGTCCGGCTCGTCGCTCGAGGGCGCCTTTACTTGGGGAACGGCGGCCGGCGCCGGCAAGTTCCGCTATCCGCCCGATGGCAGCTATGAGTTTGTCGGAAATGCCGGCATTTCCGGGCGCTATTCCCTGCTGACCCGCGAGAATGGCGTGGCCGGCGCCAACGAAGGCGGCGGCGTTGGGGTTGTGTCCTATCCCGATGGTCGCCGCTATGAAGGCGAATATCGTTCGCGCGGCGAAGGTCCGCAGGCGCAATTGTTCCGCCACGGCTTGGGCGTCCATTACGCCGCCAATGGCGACGTGATGGAAGCTGGCCGCTTTGCCAATGACCGCTTCACTGGCCCGCAATAGCTCAATTCCGGGTGACCAACGCGAGCGCATAAACGCGCAACGCTGAGGCGAGCGGGCGATCCGACCCCGCCGCCAGGCGCGTTTCGTCAATCTCGGCGATGAGCCGCGGCAGGCTGATGGCGCGGCGTTCGGCTTCCGCGTCGAGCACGGCCCAAAACTCGGCTTCGAGCGCAAGCGATGTGCGGTGGCCGGAAATGCTGATCGATCGTTTGGCGAGGCCGCTCATCTGTCCTTGTCGTCGTCGCGCTTGGCCTTGTCGAGGTCGGCGGCGATCTTGGCGGCTTGCGCCTTCTCCAATATCGATTGGCCTTTGCTGCGGCCGAATTTCGCGCGGTTGGCCGCGGCCTCGGTTGCGGCGGCCTTCTTGGCCAAAGCCTTTTTGGCCTTGGCGAATTTAATCACTTCGCCCATGGCGGCGGCCCCTAATGTGCGCGTTGGTTGAGTTCAAGATAGGCGCCGTCGGCGTCAAACAATTGACAGCCAATCACCTTCAGTGACGGCCCGCCATTGCGGCCAGGATATTCCTGCAGCTTCAGCGGCGCCATGATTTTCACGCCCGGTGCGGTTTCGGCCGCTTGGCAGGCTTTCGTCGCGTCCGTCACGGCGCTGACGATCACATGGCTGCCGAGCCCAAGCGCGTCGCGCTTGGCCGGCTTCATCTTCTTGCCGTCGGTATATTGCAGCAGGCCGATCCAGCCGATCCAGGGATCATTGGCGTTGAGCAGCACCAAGCGGATCGGGCGCGGCTTACCGCCTTGGGTAAAGGCCGGGCCGGAGACGGTCATGGTCGCATCATAATTGACCTGCATTTCCAATGCGTCCCGGTAGAGCTTCAAGGACCGGTCAATATCGGCGACGATGATCGTGGTGCGGCGGATATCGATGGGGGCCTTGGCGTCGGGGCCGAAGATCGTGTTCGGGCCCGGCGCTGGATTGGCGGGCGGCGGCGTCTGGGCGGCGGCCGCGCCGGCGCCTAACAGACAGATCGCAGCCAGAAACATGGTGCGCAGATGCATTTTTGCCTCCCTGATGGGCTAGCTGTCGGCCCTGGCGAGGGCGGCGTCAACAAAGGCTTCGGCCTGCGCTGAAATTAGGGATAGGCTGGCAAGTCAATCGGTGGAGGATGGCATGCGGTTTTGGACTTGGGGCTTGGGGCTGGCGGCGTTGGGCGGTTTCACCGCCGCCGCGGAGCCGCCGCGCCCGGCCGATTATGGGGCCATTCCTATGGTCAGCGATCTTGATCTGTCGGCCGACGGGGCGCGGCTCTTGATCCTTGCCCCCGATGACGATCGATTTGTTTTGCAGATCGCCACCGCATCGGTGGGGCTGACCCAGCGCCGCACGGTGATCGATCCGCAGCCAGGCATCGATCTTTTGGGCGCCGACTGGCTCGATTCCCACCGTGCTTTGGTGTTTGAAAAGCGCGCCGCACCGTTGCAGGTTTCGGCAAATGCGCCTGATCGCATCGATCTGTACCGCACCAGCATCGTGGATGTTGAGACGGGCGATCGCGTGGTCATGCTGGCGGAAAAGACTCTCGACGGCTGGGATATCGTCGCGCCGGTTCTGCTCGGCCGGGTGGCGCGCACACCCGGCAAAGTCCGCGTCGCCACACAGGAATTTCGCCTGCGCGACATGCTCGAAAACCGCATTCCGCCGACCAAAGAGGCCGATCGCTTCGCGGTCTTTGAAGTCGATTTGAAAACCGGCAAAGGCGAACTGATCGAGCGCGGGCTGTACACCACGCGCGGCTGGCTGGCAGACGATCAGGGCCGGTTGCGGCTGCGCGTCGACGCCGATCCGGACAAGAACACCACAGAGTTTTGGCTGCGCAACGGCGACACCGGCCGGCTGCGCTTGCTGAAACGCTGGCCGAGCCTTGTCGATGTAGGATGGTCGATCGACGGCTTTGACCCGACGGATATAAACTTCGCATTCGTCACGGGCAGTTTTGGCGCCGACAAGACGGTCATCCGTCGGATTGATCTGCGCAATGGCCGCATCGGCCCGATCTTTGCCGAGAAGCCGGGCGTCGATATGGGCGGGATCTTGGCGGAAAACTGGACCAATCGCCCGGTCGGTTTTGCCTGGACCGACGAGCGTCCGCGGCAATTCTATTTTGCGCCAGGCTGGGCAGCACTCGCGCAGAAGGCTGAAGCCCGATTTCCTGGCAAGACGCTCAGCTTTCCCGTTGAAAGCGCCGATCTGCGGTTAGCGGTGGTCCATGTGTCGGCGCCGGATGATCCGCCTTCGGCTTATTTGATGAGCGCGGACGGCACGCGGTTTGAACATCTCTATGACGAATATCCCCAGCTCGAAAACCGCACGCACGGCGCGGTGCGCAAGATCACCTATGCGGCGCGCGATGGCGCACAAATTCCCGCTTACCTGACCTTGCCGCCTGGCGCAGGCGAGAAGAACTTGCCGCTCGTGGTCATGCCGCATGGCGGGCCGCAGGCGCGCGATGAAGGGGGATTTGATTGGTGGGCGCAGTTCCTGGCCGCGCGTGGTTACGCCGTTCTACAGCCGAATTTTCGCGGCTCGACCGGCTATGGCAAGGCGTTTGAGCGCGCCGGCTGGAAGCAATGGGGCGGCCTGATGCAGGATGATGTCAGCGATGGCGTGGTCCAGATGGTCAAAGACGGCACTGCCGATCCAAAACGCGTCTGCATCATCGGCGCCAGCTATGGCGGCTTTTCTGCGTTGGCTGGCGTGACCAAGACGCCGGAGCTTTACGCCTGCGCGGCCGCGATTGCCGGCGTGTCGGATCTCAATCTGATGATTCGCAACGATCTCAACAATGTCCAGTCTGACCCGCTGACGCGCGATTGGATTGAGGCGGTCGTTGCCGGCGAAGTCACCGACAAAGCCGCGCTGGATAAGGTCTCGCCCGCCCGCCACGCCGATCAAGTCCGCGCGCCGGTGCTGCTCCTTCATGGCCGTGACGACACCACAGTTCCATTTGCCCATTCGGAGGCGATGCGTGCGGCTTTGGTTGCGGCAGGCAAACCGGTGGAATTGGTCGAATTGGCTGGCGAAGATCATTATCTCATGAAGTCCGCCACGCGCACCCAGATGCTTCAGGCGCTCGATCAGTTTCTGGCAAAGCATTTGGGCAAATAGAGGCGCTGGACTTTGGCCGTGAAATCGACCGTTGCCCGCTTCCTCCGCGAGCGGGAGAAGGCGTAATGCGCGATCGACTGGGACGCCTCGTCGGCGCCATGCGGGCTCAGGGACGCTGCACCACCGGACCTCAAATACGCAGGCCGGCTCTCCCGCGCCCGTGCAGGCGATTTTTGTCCACCTGGGCTTTTCTCAAGCTTCTACACGGATCGCGGCAGCCATTATTTCTTTACCCCGACGGCCGGCGGCCGCGTGGATAAGGGACATTTGACACAAGTCGGGCGTGCGCTGATGCAATTGGGGATCCAGCACATCCCGTCCT
>JBEIHY010000060.1:0-20426 GCA_040381035.1 Hyphomonadaceae bacterium | reverse complement strand
CGCCTTTTCTTCGCCGATCCGGGGCTCAGCGCAGACCTTGACATGCATCTCGAAACCGCGATCGGCCATGGCCGCGTCGAGGAGCGCACAGCCCGCGCCGCGTCGGCCGACTGGCTGCGCCAGCGCCATCCTGCTTGGCCAAATCTCACGTCTATCCTCGAGATCACCGCCCGCCGCACCCCTGGATCATTTCTGAAAGCCGAATGCGAGACATCCGCAATGCGGATATAATGGCGCAACAGCCCTTCTCACAAATCCTTCAGCGCCGCGATGAGGCCGGTCATGTCCGCCGGCAGCGGGCTTTCAAAGCGCAGGGCCGCACCGGTGATTGGGTGGTCAAAGCCGAGCACGGCGGCATGCAGGGCTTGGCGCGGGAAGTCGCGGGCGGCGGCCAGGGCGGCGTCATGGGCGGGGCCGGCGCCGTCGGCTTTCAGGCCGCGGAATTTGCCATAAAGCGGATCGCCCAATAATGGCGCGCCGATATGTCCAAGATGGGCGCGGATTTGGTGGGTGCGGCCGGTTTGCAAACGGCACTCGACCAACGCGGCCGCCGCCCAGCCGGCCGGCGCGTCGGGCAGGCGGCCATAGGTCTCTACCGTCCAATAGCGGGTGACGGCGTGTTTGCCGGCTGTGGCCGAGCGGGTCACCGCCATCTTGCGCCGGTCCTCACTGGAGCGGGCGAGCCGGCCCTCGATCACGCCATTGCGGGGATGTGGGCTGGAGCGGGTGATGGCGAAATAGACGCGCTCTAAGGTGTGTTTGGCGAATTGTGCAGCAAGGCCGGTATGGGTGGCGTCGTCCTTGGCGACAACCACAAGGCCGGTCGTGTCCTTGTCGATGCGATGCACGATACCCGGCCGCGCCACCCCGCCAATGCCGGACAGGTCCGCCCCGCAATGGGCGAGCACCGCATTGACCAGCGTTCCGGTCATAGAGCCCGGCGCCGGGTGCATCGCCATGCCGGCGGCCTTGTTGATCACCAGCAAGTGGGCGTCTTCAAACAAGATGGCGAGCGGGATCGCCTCGGGCAAAGGCTCGGCCGGCGCGGGCGGGGGCAGGCGCAGTTCATAGAGGCCCGGCTTGGCCCTGGCCGAGGCGAGCTTCACCACCGCGCCGTCGCATGTCAGCCGCCCCTGGCCGATCAGGCCTTGGATGCGCGCGCGCGACAGGTCTGGCCAGACGAGCGTCAACGCCGAATCAATCCGCGCTGCCGGCTCTGTGAGCGTCATCGCCCGCAGGTCGCCACCGGTGTCTTCGTCATCCTCATCCATGGCGCGGGTGTAGCCTGGACCGAGCGCTGCGTCATCGGGCCGTCACGGCGGCGACATCGCCCTGTCGCACCAAGCTGGCACTTGGCGGGCGCGCTCTCAGCCGGGAGGGGCTTGCGCATGGGGCCGCGGCCGGGGGACAAGGCCGCGGCCCACCGCAGTGAAGGAGACCATCATGGCCCGCACACTCAAACCCGAACCGCGCGGTCTCAGCCGCCGTACGGCCCTGCAAGGCGCGCTGCTGACGGGCGCGGCAGCCTGTGCGCCAACCCGCGCCACCGCTTTTGAAGGCGAAGCAAAGTTTCTGCACGGTGTGGCCTCCGGCGATCCGGGCGATGCGGCGGTGGTGATCTGGACGCGGGTGAGCGTATCGGGGGGCGGGCCTGCGCCGGTGCGCTGGATCGTGGCGCGCGATCCCAAGCTGCGCCGCGTCGTGCAAGACGGCGAGTTCATGACCGACGCCAGCCGCGATTACACGGTGAAAGTCGATGTCGGCGGGCTGGAGCCGGGCAAGCGCTATTATTACGGCTTCGTCTGCGGGCGCACCAAAAGCCCGGTTGGCAAAACCCGCACGCTGCCGGCCAAAGGCGTCGATAAGCTGGTGTTTGCGGTGTGCTCCTGCTCGCATTACGGCTTTGGGTTTTTCAACGGCTATCGCGAGATCGCCAAGCGCAACGATCTGGACGCTGTGCTGCATCTTGGCGATTACATCTACGAATATGGCCCCAAGGCCTATGGCGGGGAGGTGGGCGTGAAGCTCGGCCGGGCGCCGGTTCCGCCGTCCGAAATCGTCAGCCTCAGCGATTATCGCGCCCGCCACGCGCAGTATAAAACCGATCCTGATTTGCAGGCCGCCCATGCGGCCGCGCCCTGGATCGTCACCTGGGACGATCACGAAACCACCAATGACAGCTGGCGCCACGGCGCCGAAAATCACCAGCCCGACACCGAAGGCGACTGGGACGACCGCAAGCGCGCCGCTTTGCAGGCCTATTTCGAATGGATGCCGATCCGCGAGCCGCGAGCCGGCCGGCCATGGGAAGCGATCGACCGCAGTTTCCAGTTCGGCGATCTCGCCACCTTGTTGATGCTGGAAACGCGCCTGCTCGCGCGCGATCAGCAGCTCGATTACAGCAAGGATCTGACGCCGCGCGAGATGGCGTGGAACATGGATGCGCGCCCCCCGCGCCCGGTTGCTGCCGGCGAAACCCCGGCCAATCAGCAAGTTTTGCCGATGCTTGTCGACACAACCGGCCCGGCGCCGCAAGTCATCGAAACCTGGGCCAGGGCTTCCAAGCTTGATCCCAAAGCATTGCCGGCGGGCGTTGCCACCGTGCCCGATCTGCAGCGGTTTCAAACCAAGTTGAACGATCCCAAACGCACTTTGTTTGGCCCCGATCAGGCGGCCTGGATCAAGGGCGCGCTTGCCGCCTCGGCGGCTGCAAAAACGCCATGGCAGGTGTTTGGCAATCAGGTGCTGATGGCGCGGATCAACGCGCCCGATCTGTCGGCCATGCCGGAGGCGGTGATCGCGCAGCTGGAAAAATTGTCGCCAAACCTGCGCCAATTTGTGCAGCTCACCAAGCTTGGCCTGCCGCTCAATCTCGACGCCTGGGACGGCTATCCGGCCGAGCGCGAGCGGCTGTTGAAAATGATCGCGGACGCCGGCGCCAACGCCATCGTCGTCACCGGCGACACCCACACCGCCTGGGCCAATGCCGTGACCAGCGCCGACGGCGCCCAGCGCCTGGCGGTGGAGTTCGGCGGAACGTCCATCACCTCGCCGGGGCTCGGCAATCTGGTGAAGCTGCCGGGCGCTTCGATCGGCGACATGCTGCGCGCCAAGAACCCCAACATCGCCTGGACCGACCAAGAGAACCGCGGCTACCTGATCTTGACCTTCACCCGCAGCGAAGCGACGGCCGAATTCCACGCCATCAGCGCCGTGGTCAGCCGCACTTACCAGGACACGGTCGCGGCCCGCTTCAAGGTCAAGCCCGTGGCTGGGCCGGGGATTGGCGCGATCGAGACGGCCTGAGGCTCCGGCCGCGGGCAGCCGGGAAGCTTTTCCTGGCCAACGCGCCTATATTGGCTCTATGCCCGATTCTGCCGGATCCGCGTCCGCGACCAATCTGCCCGAGCAGAGCGTTTCTGACGTCGCTTTCGCCGTCAAACGCACACTGGAGACCACATTCGACCGCGTGCGTGTGCGCGGCGAGCTTGGCCGCGTCACCGTGGCCAAGTCTGGCCATTTGTACGCCGACCTGAAAGATGAAAACGCCGTCCTCAGCTTAGTCATGTGGAAGGGGGCGCTGTCGGGCCTAAGATTCCGCCCCGAGGAAGGGCTGGAAGTGATCGCCGAGGGCAAGCTGTCGAGTTTCCCCGGTAAATCGTCCTACCAGCTGATCGCCGACCGGATGGAGCCCGCTGGCCAAGGTGCGCTGCTCGCCCAGCTGGAGCGGCTGAAGGCCAAACTGCGCGCCGAGGGCCTGTTTGACGCGGCGCGCAAAAAGCCGATTCCGTTTCTGCCCACCACGATCGGCGTCGTCACCTCGCCCACTGGCGCGGTGATCCGCGATATCCTGCACCGCCTGGCTGACCGCTTTCCCCGTCGGGTTCTGCTTTGGCCGGTTCTGGTCCAAGGCGAGCAGGCGGCCGGACAGGTCGCGGCGGCGATCAAGGGGTTCAATGCCCTCACCGGCGCTTTGCGCCCGGACGTGCTGATCGTTGCCCGCGGCGGCGGCTCGATCGAAGATTTGTGGGCGTTCAATGAAGAAATTGTTGTTCGCGCCGCCGCCGAAAGCGCCATCCCGCTGATCTCGGCGGTTGGCCACGAGACCGACACCACGCTGATCGATTTCGCGTCCGACCGGCGCGCGCCGACGCCCACAGGAGCGGCCGAAATGGCTGTGCCGGTGCGCGCTGAACTGATCGCGCGGGTCGAGACATTATCAGGGCGCTTGTCATCCGGGCTTCTGCGCGGCCAGGAGCGCAAGCGGGTGGAGCTGCGCGCCGTCGCTGCCCGCCTGCCGCGGCCAGACCAGATGCTGGCGCTGGCCGAACAGCGTTTTGACCGCGCCGCCGAGCGCTTGGGAAGGGCGCTGCAGGCCAATGCGCTGGCCGCCCGCGCGCGGCTCGATCGGGTCGCGGGCCGGCTGCGGCCGGAAGCGCTGGCGCGCGACGCGGTGCGCAAATCCGAGCGGGTCGGCGAGATTGGCCAGCGCCTTTCCCGCGCCATGGCCCGCCTGCAAGCCGATGAGGCCAAGCGGCTCGCCCAGGTCGGCCGGATGCTCGACAGCTTGAGCCACAAGCGGGTTCTGGCCCGCGGCTTTGCGCTGGTGCAGCGCGCAGACGGCGCTTTGGTGCGCAGCGCTGGCGCCTTGAACGCGGGCGACGCGCTCACCCTCATATTTGCCGATGGCGCAGCGCCGGCAACCATCGGCGAAGGCGGTGGCGGGCCAGCCAAGCTGAAGGCCAAATCCCGCAAAGGCGAAGCTGACCAAGGCTCGCTTTTCTAAGCGCCCGGCTGTGCTATGACGCTGCTTGAGGAGTTCGCCATGCTCAATCCTTTGCCGCCGCGTGGGGCGGAAGCTGTCGTGCGCTATGAAGACGCCGACTTTACCGTTTTGAAGCCGGGCCGCTTTGTGCGCTGCGCTGTCAGCGGCGCTGACATCCAGCTCGAGGACTTGCGCTATTGGAATGTCGAAAAACAGGAAGCCTATCGCGGCCTGTCCGAAGCGGTGCAGCGCTGGAAAGAGCTGAACGGACGCCAGCCATGATGCGGCTGGCGGCACTTGCCCTGGCGGCGCTGGCCTGGGCCGGCCCGGTCAGCGCTCAAGCGCAAGCCCCGGCCCGTCCGCCGCTGACCTGCGCCGGTGGTTTTACCCAAGGCGGCACGGTGATCTGCAAAACCGCGCCCGGCGCGATGTTGATACTGGACGGCGAAGAGCGCGGCGCGGCCGACGAAAACGGCTGGGCGGTGGCCGGCTTTGCGCGCGATGCCAAGCCCACCGCCGTGATCGCGGCGCGGGCCAGCAATGGCGCGATCATGTCGCGCCGCTTCAAGATCGCCAAACGCCAATTCGCCATCCAGCGCGTTGACGGCCTGCCGCCGCAGACGGTCAATCCCACCGATCCTGAAGTGCTCAAAAAGATCGAGGCTAACACGGCCGCAAAGCGCGAGGCGACCTCCGGTCGCGCTGACGTGCAAGGCTATCTCGCCGGCTTCCAATGGCCGGTGGACAAGTTCCGCGTCAGCGGCCAATGGGGCAATCAGCGGATTTTGAATGGCGAACCGCGCCCGCCGCATTTCGGCATCGACCTGGCCGCACCGACCGGGACGGCGATCAAGGCCCCAGCGCCTGGCGTGGTGACGCTTGCCGATCCAAACATGCATTTTGAAGGCGGCCTGGTGATTATCGATCACGGCCAGGGCCTGTTCACTTACTATCTGCACATGAGCGAGATCGACGTGAAGCAAGGCGCGCTGGTCAAGCAGGGCGACAAGCTCGGCGAGGTTGGCGCCACCGGTCGCGCCACCGGTCCGCATCTGTGCTGGCGGATGCGTTGGCGTGATCGCCAGCTTGATCCGGGCGCCGCGATCGAAGGGCTGGCTGCGGCGCGGGCGGTGTTTAAGAAGTTGGGCGCGCTGCCAACGCCGTAAGGCGACGTTCTCCTTTGGCGGATAGGGGCCGCGCTTATCCGCAAATACCTCGCGGTTTGCAGCAAGTCCGCCATGCTTTGAGCCACGCCGAGCCCGTGCTGCTTTCCCAGGCGCCGCCACCCTGCCGGATGCCCCGCAACGTCATGCGCACACGCCAAGCCCAGCGCCCGCTTTTCGTTCTAAACGCTGTAACGCGCCGCGGCTGGCCCCTTGCTGAGCCACCCCAGATTCCGCGCTTTGCGGCGAGGCGCTGCGCGCGCGGTCCGCCCTGGCAAGCGGTGAAAAGCCGGATCACGCCGCCGCCTTGGGAGGCCCCAAGCGCGGCCGCTGGCGCTGGCTCAGATCAGCTTGGCCAACGCGATCGCTGTGTCGGCCATGCGATTGGAGAAGCCCCACTCATTGTCGTACCAGCTCATCACCGACACCATCACGCCGTCCATCACCTTGGTCTGGTCGATATGGAAGATGGAGGAGGCCGGGTCGTGGTTGAAGTCGGACGACACATTGGGATGGTCCGTCACATCGAGCACGCCTTTCATCGGTCCGGCGGCGGCGGCGCGAATAGCGGCATTGACTTCGTCCACGCTGGTCGCCCGCTTTGCGATGAATTTGAGATCAACCAAGGAAACATTCGGCGTCGGCACCCGCACGGATACGCCATCGAGCCTGCCTTTCAGCTCCGGCAGAACAAGACCCACCGCCTTGGCGGCTCCGGTTGAGGTCGGGATCATGTTCACCGCCGCCGCACGGGCGCGGTAAAGGTCTTTGTGCAGCTGATCCAGGCTTGGCTGGTCATTGGTGTAGCTGTGGATCGTGGTCATCATGCCGCGTTCGACGCCAATCGCGTCGTTCAGCACTTTCGCCACCGGCGCGAGGCAATTGGTCGTGCACGAGGCGTTCGACACGACGAGATGATCCTTGCTCAGCTTGTCGTGATTGACGCCGTACACCACGGTCAGGTCCGCGCCCTCGGCGGGCGCCGACACCAGCACCCGTTTGGCGCCGGCGGTCAGATGGGCGGCGGCCTTGTCGCGGGCGGTGAAGATGCCGGTGCACTCCAGCGCCACGTCGACATTCAGCGCCGCATGCGGCAGCTCGGCCGGGTTCTTGATCGCCGTCACCTTGATCGGGCCATAGGTCTTTCCGGCGGCGTGCAGGATGAGGCTGTCGCCCTCGACCTGAACCTGGCCGGGAAAACGGCCATGCACGCTGTCAAAGCGCAAGAGATGGGCGTTGGCCTCCACCGCGCCGAGATCATTGATCGCCACCACCGCAATATCGCTGCGGCCGCTCTCGACGATGGCGCGCAGCACATTGCGGCCGATGCGGCCAAAGCCATTGATCGCGACGCGAACGGTCATGGGGGGCTCCTGATGGGAAATGCAAAAAGTTGTGGTGCAGATACCGCCAGCCGCCCTCAGCGACAACCGCACTTCGCCTCATAAGAGGGTTTGCGCCGCCACGATCGCCAGCGCCGCGTCGGCGTAGGCTGAATGCGGGTTAAGCGCGGCGGCCAAAATCTCGAAGGCGGCCATCGGCTCTCGGGCGGCTTGTTAAACAATTAGTGACACGCATGCATCGTGATCGCCCGAAAAGAGGCGACATTTCGAGTTTGGTGGTCGGGCAGGATTTGCGCAAAGGGCCAATGCTTACGCTTGGCGCCAATATCGCGATGGCCGATTACACGCTGACGCTTGTCCACAATTATGCGCGCGCGCCCCTCGCCGGGGCGCCCGACCTGCATGATGTTTATCTCGGCGTCAGCCTGCAGCTTGGCGCCAATGCCTTGGTCTCGGCTTATAGCTTGGCCGGCCTAAGCGATAGCGCGCCCGATTAGAGCTATGGCTTGATGTTCACCGCGCCGCTGCGCTGAGCGGGCGGCTAACTGCCCGGGCCGGCAAACCGCTTCGGCGCGCCTTCGATAACCACGGCCCCGCCGGGGCGCACTTCGAGCACCGCCAAAGCCCGCTCCACCGAGCCGTCGCCGCGAAACCGGAACAAGCCGTCGGCGCCAACATAGCCGTCGCTGCGCTCAAGCGCGGATCGGTTCAAACCCGCCCGGCCCGGATCGCGCGACAGCGCCGCCGCCACCGCCACGGCGTCATAAGCCAGGCTCGAGAGCCGGCTCGGCGCCCGGCCATAAGCGGCGCGATAGCGGTTTTCAAAATCGGTCCGCGCGGGAGGCTCGGGTGCGGCGTACCAGCCGCCGGCCAGGGTTGGTTCGCGGTTCGCTTCGCCGGCCCAGGCCCCGGTGCCGAGCAGTCGTATGCGGCTGAGATTGGCGCCGCCCTGGACCAAACCGGGCGCCACCGCCCGCAAGGTTGAGCCGCCCTCCGGCAGCATCAAGGCTTGCGCGCCGCTGGCGGCCAGCTCCGGCGCGAAAGCCGCGGCGGCGGCGGCGGCCTCACGATCCGCGCGCGGATAGAACCGACTGACGACAACATTGCCGCCACGACGGCCCACCTCGGCGCGGAACGCCTGCTCAACGCGCTTGCCGTAATCGGTCTCGGGCGCGAGCAAGGCAAACCGCTGAACGCCTTGGGCCGACGCATAGCCAACCACGCGGGCGACTTCCTCCTCCAGCGGCAGGCTGAGCAGATATACGCCGTCGCCAGCAACGCTGCGATCGGTTGAGAACGCAATCACCGGGGTGCGGGCGCTGCGGGCGGCGCGGCCGGCGGGCCCGACCTCTTCGCGGTTGATTGGGCCGACAATCAGATCGGCGCCGTCGCGGATCAGGCTGCGGGCGGCGTCCTCGGCGTTGCGGCTGTCGCGCGGCATCAGCAGCGTGGTGTCCTGGCCATGGTCGAACAGCGCCAGTTCTGCGGCGTTGTAAAACCCGTCTGCATCGGCCGGGCGTTGGCTGAACGGCAAGAGCACGCCGATCCGCACCAGATCGCGGCCATTGAGATGGGGTGGGCTGAGGCCAGGCTTAATGCCCGGTTGGCGCGGCGTTTCCGGGAGGTTGACGCCTGTGTTCGGCCGCTCGATCGGCGCCGGCGGGCCGCTCGGGCCCGTGGCGCACGCCGCCAGACCCAGCGCCATTGTCAGCGCCGCCGCTTTTGTCCACACTGCACGCACCCGCATGGCGACCTCTTCTTCCGAACCGCGCGACCCTATGGGCTCAGGCCCGTGGCGTCCACCCCCCGGCGGAAGCCGTGGTTTGCCCCTCGATCCGGGCCTTTATGTGGTCGCCACCCCGATCGGAAATCTGGCCGACATTACGCTTCGCGCGCTTGATGTGCTCGCCGGGGTCGAAGCGATCTTGGCGGAAGACACGCGTCAAACGGCCAAGCTTTTGACGGTCTATGGCATCGCCAAACCGCTCAAGGCCGTTCACGATCAAAACGAGGACGCCGCCGCCGGCGCAGTCATTGCGCGGCTTCAGGCCGGAGCGGCTCTGGCGCTGGTCAGCGACGCCGGCACGCCGCTGGTCAGCGATCCCGGTTTCAAACTTGTGCGCGCCGCCATTGCTGCGGGCGTGCGGGTGATTCCGGTGCCCGGCCCATCTGCGGCGCTGGCTGGGCTGGTCGTCGCCGGCCTGCCAAGCGATCGGTTTCTGTTTGCTGGGTTTGCGCCCGCCAAGAGCGCCGCGCGCAAAACCTTTTACCAAGAGCTCGCCGCCATCGCTGCAACCTTGATCGTCTATGAAACCGGCCCGCGTTTGGCCGAAAGCCTGGCCGACGCCGCGGCCGTCCTTGGCCCCCGGCCCGCGGTCATGGCGCGCGAATTGACGAAACTCTATGAAGAAACCCGCCGCGATGACCTTGTCGGTTTGGCCGCCCATTTCGCCGCCGCCGGCCCGCCAAAGGGTGAGATCGTGCTGCTCATTGCCGCGGCAGCGCCGCCCACCGCCATAGACGAACAGATGCTGAACATTGCTTTGCAGGCGGCGCTGGATCGGCTAAGCGTGAAGGATGCGGCGGCGGAAGTGGCCGACGCCTTCGGGTTGAAGCGGCGCGATGTTTATCAGCGCGCTTTGGCCCTGAAGGGATCGGCGTGAAGGAAGGCCGAATATGACTGCTGTCTTTGCATCGGGTCTGCGCCGCCAAAGGGCCGAAAAGTTCGGCCGCACAGCAGAGCTTTTGGCGGGGTTATGGCTGATGGCGAAGGGCTATCGCATACTGGCCCAGTGCGCCCGCACACCTTGGGGGAGGTCGATATCGCGGCCCTCCAGGGCGATCTCTTAGTGTGCGTCGACGTCAAGGCCCGGCACAACCGCGCGGCTGGCGTCGAAGCGGTCTCGGCCGGGAGCCGCAAACGTATCGTTCAAGCCGCCCAGACTTTGGCTGGCCGGTGGCGTTTGACGGATTTGCGCCAGCGCTATGATCTTATGGTGGCGTCGCCCTGGTCGGCGCCGCGGCATCTGTGCGATGCGTGGCGCGAAAGCGATCGTGATTGATGTGCAAACCGGGCAGCGGCGGTCTCGCGGCCGCGCGGGAGAGGGCCTGAACGGCCATGTCGATACGCTTTTGGGTCTTCGTTTTGATGGCGCTCGTGGCCGCGCAAATGGCTGCGGCGGCTCCGCCGCGGCCCGCCACAGCCCAGTCCTGGCAGGCCGCAACCCTTGCCGATATCGACGCGCTTGCCGCCGCTTTGCGCGACAATACGCCCATTCCGTTTGACCGCGACAATCCCCACTATCGCCGATGGCTGATCGAAGGGGCCAACGCAGCGCGTGTGCGGGCAGCCCAAGTCACCGATGCGGCCGGCCATTTCTACACGCTCGCCGGCTTCGCCAATGGCTTTCGCGATCCCCATATTCAGGTTGGGGCGGTCGATGCCTTGCCGCAGGCTTTATGGCCGGGCTTTGTCGCCGCCGCCGATGATGGCGCAGCCGTGGTCGTCTCGCGCGGTGACGCCGATCCGAGCGATCCCCCGCTTGGGGCAAAGATCACCCGTTGCGACGGCATGGCTTTGCCAGCGCTGGCGCTGGCGCGCGTGTTTCCCTTCTCGCTCAATCCGCAATTGGGCGCCGATCAGCAACGCGTTATCAGCCGGCTGTTCTTGGATCGCGGCAATCCTTTTGCGCCGCCGCTGGGAAGCTGTGTCTTCGAGGTTGGCGGCCAGACGCGCGCACTTGCTTTGCGTTGGCGTCCGATTCCTCCGGGGGACGGCTTCTGGGCCGCTTTTGGCGCCGCCAGCGGCGGCCCAATGACGAGTTGGGGTTTGAGCCAACCGGCGCCGGGCGTGGCTTGGATCGGCATCCCGACTTTCCAGTCTGGCGCGGCCGCTGACCAGCTCAAGGCGCTCGAAACCCAAATTGAGGCCGCTGGCCCCGCGATCCGCCAGGGCAAGGCGATCGTGCTGGACGTCCGCGGCAATACCGGTGGCAATTCCGCTTGGGCGGTGCGCGTTGCACGCGCGGCTTTGGGAGCAGGCGTTGTCACGCGCGCTTTGCCGAAAGGCGGTGGGGCTGTTGTGTGGCGCGCCAGCGCCGACAACGCCGCTTATTGGGCCGCCTTTGCCAACCAGGCGGCCAAGGAGTTTGGGCCGCATTCGCCCAATACGCGCTGGGCGCGCTATGTCAGCGGCAGGCTCGGCGCCGCCAAGGCCGCTGATCCGCCGCTGTGGCGTGAGGGCGGCGCCGCTGTCGGGCCGAGCGGCGGCTTGACAAGGCTGCGCCCCACCGGGCCCAGTCCATTTCCGGCGCGGGTTTATCTGTTGTCCAACGGCTCTTGCGGCTCGTCGTGTCTGAACTTCGCTGACATCGTGTTGCATGTCCCTGGCGCGAAACTGATTGGCGCGGCCACGTCAGCGGACGGCCCCTATATGGAAGTGCGCGAGGTGACTTTGCCGTCCGGGCTTGTCACGCTGAGCGTGCCGCAGAAGGTCTTTCGCGGCGCCCCGCGAGCGCCGATGGAGGCGTATGCGCCTGACATTGTCTATCCTGGCCTATGGACGGATGCGCAGGTGCGCGCCTGGGCGATCAAAGCCATTCTCGGCGAGGTGGGTTAGCCCCATTGCGGCAGCGCCCGGACTTCTTATCTCCAGTTCATGTTTGGACATCGCCCGAAGAAATCTCCCGCTGCGGCAGCGCCCCTGGTGATCGACCGGCCGCGCCGCGATCCGTTTTCTGAAACCGTCATTGCCGTGGTCGAGCGCACCGGCCCGGCCGTGATCGGCGTGCGCCGCGCCAGCCGCGGCCGCGACGCGTTCGACGGTTCCGGCTCCGGCGTGATCGTGACCCAGGACGGTTACGCGCTCACCAACAATCACGTCATTCGCGGCGCGTCGCGTGTGGAAGCCGTTTTGCATGACGGCCAGGTGGTGGCGGCCGAGATTGTCGGCGCCGATCCCGACACCGATCTGGCGGTGCTGCGCCTCAGCGGCGCCGGCCATGCGCAAGCCGATCTCGGCGACAGCGACGCTCTGAAGGTCGGCGAACTCGCCGTCGCCATCGGCAATCCGCTTGGCTTTCACGCCACTGTCACCGCCGGCGTGGTGTCAGCGCTGCGGCGCACCTTGCGCGGCGAGGGCGGGCGCCTGATCGAAGACGTGATCCAGACGGACGCAGCGCTCAATCCCGGCAATTCCGGCGGCGCGCTGACAGATGCCGACGGCCGCGTCATCGGCGTCAACACCGCCATGATCGGCGGCGCGCAAGGCATTTGTTTCGCCGTGCCGATCAATACCGCCAAACGTATCCTCCCGGAGCTGATCCGTGCCGGCCGCGTCGCGCGCGGCTGGCTCGGCATTGCCGGCCAGACGCAGCCTTTGTCCAAGGCGCTGGCGCGGCGTTTGGGGCTTTCGCAAGCGGCGGGCGTGCTGGTGGTGCAGCTGGTGGAAGACGGCCCCGCGGCCGGCGCCGGATTGCGCGCGGGCGATGTGATTTTGCAATTGGGCGAAGCCGTCTGCGCCAGTGTCGATGACGCCCACCGCCTGCTCGCCGGCCATCCAATCGGTGCGCGCACGGCGCTGACCGTCCTGCGCGACGGTGTGGTAACGACACTTGACCTTAAGGTGCGGGAGCGCGCATAGCGCGCGCTTGTTCAAACACCGCTTTCGCACGCGCATCACCGACCCAGCGATAGTGCCAGGCTTCCGGCTCCACGCATTGGCGTGCGCCGTCGCTGCGGGTGAAGCATTGATCGGCGCCGGTGAAGCTTTGTTCGAAATTGAATTTCGCGGCATGGGCTATAAGCCATTTGCCAACTTTCGCATCGGCGAAGTTGGCTTCGAAATTGCAGGTTCTGCGATCGTCATCGTCGCAGAAGTCAATCGCGTAGCCGGTATGGTGTTCGGAAAAACCGGGCGGGGCGCTCAAACGCGCGCGGCTTTCCGGCGTGTCGAGCCCGCGCGCGACGCGGCCAAAAAAGAGATCGGTTTGGCGCGCGATCGGGCGAAAGCAGCTGTCAGGCGAGAGGTTCACGCCATCGGCCTTGGCGGCGGCGATCATGCGCTTGAGATCTGGTGCGGCGCTTTTGTGGACAAGCGGCGCGTAATTGACATTGCACGCCGCGACCAAATCGGCAGGCTGGGCGTCGTCATAGCGGAAATGTCCGAACACGGACGATACCCGCCCCTTCGCCAGGGTCGCTTCCGGCACGGCCGGCGGCAGCGTCGCGCAGCCGGCCAGAGCCAGCGCCAGAACAACCGCCCGCATCAAACGACCGGCAGCGGCGGATCGGCAATCTTCAGCAATTGCTTGCCGAAATTCTTGCCTTCAAACAGCCGGCGCAAAGTGGCGGGGATATTGTCGAAGCCCTCCTGCACATCGTCGAGCACTTTGAGCTTGCCATCGCGCATCAGGCCCGCCAGCGCCTGCACGCCTTCGCCAAAGCGCGGCGCGTAATCGAGCACGATGAAGCCCTCCATCCGCGAGCGAGTGACGGTGAGCTGCATGTAGGGCCGGATGCCGCGGATCTCGTCGGGGCTGGCGGCGTTGTAGGAGCTGATCCCGCCGCACAGAACCACGCGCGCGCGCTGGGCGAGGTTCATCAGGCCGGCTTCGAGAATTTCCCCGCCGACATTTTCAAAGATCACATTGACGCCCTTGGGGGCCAATTCCTTGATCCGGCGCCCGACATTTTCGCTCTTGTAGTCGATGCACGCATCGGCGCCGGCTTCCGCCACGACCCATTCGCATTTCTCCTTGCCGCCGGCGATGCCGATGGCGGTGCAGCCCATCGCTTTGGCGAGTTGGATCACCACCGAGCCGGTCGCGCCGGCAGCGCCAGACACCAGCACGACATCGCCGGCCTTGGGCTTGCCGATCTCGTTCAGGCCGAAATAAGCGGTGAGCCCAGTCGTGCCAAAGACGCCGAGCGCGTGCTCGGGCGAGATGCCGGGAAACACTGGCGCGACAGGCATGAATTCGGTCATGCCCTTGGTGACGAAGTAATCCTGCCAACCGAAACCGCCCTGGACGAGCTGGCCGACCTTGAAGTTCGGATGGTTCGACTTCACCACTTGGCCGACGCCGCCGGCGCGCACCACCGCCCCGATGGGCACAGCCGGCAAGTAGGTGTCCATGCTGAGCCAGCCGCGCTGGGTGGGATCAAAGCTGAGATGGGTTTGGCGGACCAGAAACTCGCCGTCGCCCGGCTCCGGGATTGGCTGATCTTCGCGGCGGAAATCTGTGTCCTTCAGCGGCCCCTGCGGGCGCGCGGCGAGCACCCAGCGACGGTTCAATGCGGTCATGGCGATCCTCTCCGATTGAACTCGAACATAGGGGCTGGCGCGCCCGTGTCGAGCGGGTTTGGGGCTCGGGGGTGAAGGTGACGGCGCCGCGCGGCGGTGCAAACGAAACCCTGGTCGGCAAGGGGGGCAGGCGCAGGGCGCCATGGCGGCCGTTTTCATTTCCTACAAAAAGGAAGATCGCGCTTGGGCCGCCAAGCTCGGCGCCGCCTTGAGCGCCGCCGGCTATACCGCCTCGTGGGACACCAGGCTTGCAGCCGGCGACACCTGGAACGAAACCGTCTGTACAGAACTGCGCACTGCCAAATGCGTGGCGGTGCTGTGGTCCAAGGCGTCGTGGGCCTCGCGCTGGGTGCAGGCGTAAGCCCATGCCGGATTTGGGCGTGACATGCTGGTGGCGGTGCGGCTCGGTGCGGTGATGCTGGAGCCGCCGTTCAACTTTGTCCAAACCCTCGATGCGCGCACTCGCGACGGGATGGGCGCGATCCTGGCCGGTGTGGCGCGCAAGATCGGGCCTGATTCGCCCGCGCCCGCGCCGGCCGAGCCGGCCGAGGCTCAGCCGGTCGCGCCCAAGCGGATCGTGACGCCGGCCGCCACCGTCGGCGGCGTGAAGATCCCACGCATGGCGCTGGAGATTGGCCCGACGGCGGGCAAGCCTCCTGCGGCGGCGGTTCAAGCGCCTAAGGGCAAGAGCCTAGATACTCGGCGCCGCGCGGACGCGCGGCCCCAGGTTGAGGGCGCGAGAATCGGATTGCCGCGTTGGCTTGCGCCCGCCGGTTTGGTCGGTTTCAATCGCAACGGTAGGACACCCTCAAATCGAGGCGAGGAGACGGGCTTGCGCCCTGCCCGGACGCTTTAAGCCCCATGCCAACAATCTCCACCTTCGACGGCATCGTCATTGTGATGTACTTTAACAATCACAACCCGCCGCACTTTCACGCCCGCTATGGCGAGCATATCGCCGAGATCGCCATTTCTGATGGCGCGGTCCTGGAAGGCGCCTTGCCGCAGTCTGCCCTACGGCCTGTTTGAGAGTGGGTGGAGGCGCATAAAGCTGAATTGGAAGAGGATTGGCGCTGCGCCCGCGCGCATGAGGCGCTTTTGCTGATTGAGGGATGGGAATGATGCCGCAGATTGTCAGCGCAGAGGCTCTCGGCGGCTATCGCCTGGGGGTGGGCTTCAGTGATGGTTTCGTCGCGGAGTGGGACCATGCCGATTTTCTGAACGCCGCGGGACAGATTGCCGCGCCGCTACACGATACAGCCTACTTCGCACACGTGGCCGTCAGTGACAACGCACTGGTTTGGCCCAACGGCTATGACGTTTGCCCCGTCACGCTGCGACGCGTGCTGACCGGCGCGGGCGTGGCTGCGGCATGAGCGAGTTATAGGCGCATCGCCCCCCACCGCCGAGCAGCCCAACGAACCCAGCGCGCGAAGTCGGTGACTGGCGGTGGCTTTAACGGTTTATCCCGGTTCGCAAAATGCTGGGAGGCGGACGCGAAAGAGGATCGGATGCGCGGCTATGGCGAGGCGCCGCGGCGGGCGATGAGTTGGCGCCGCCGGCTGATGCGTGAGCTGCCGGGGCTGGCGTATGGTCGGGGCCGTTGTCGGCGCGGGGCTGGTGGCGGCGCTCTCGGGCGGGGCCTAGGCGGGGCGGATGGCGTTCACCGCTGAGCGCACCGGGTTGATCTTTTGGCTGGTGCAACGCCGGCTCGTCGGTAACGCCTGACAGACGAATGGGTTTCGCCTGAAGCCATACATACTCTAAGCCGTACTCAAGCCTGGGGCGGGCTTGCGGGCAGATAAGATGACTGAATACGCAGCCCTTGAAATCGATCGGCCGGAGCCGGGCCGGCGCCGGCGTCGGCGCAAAGGGATTGGTCGCACGCTCGGCCGCATCGCGCCGGGCCTGATCGGGGCCGCGATCGGGGCCTTGGCGGTCGATGTGCTCAGCGGCGGCGGCATCGCGCCCGGGCCGATGCTGGGCGTGGCGCTGGTCAGCGGGCTGGTCGGGTGGGGCGTGTTGCGGCTTCTGCAACCGGCTAGGTTCGGCTAAGCTTGTGCTCTGAATTAGGTTCGGAGGCCGCGCCATGTCGCACCCATTCGCGCTCAAGCGCATCCATCATGTCGCCTATCGCTGCCGCGACGCCAAACAGACGGTCGATTTCTATCGCGACGTGATGGGCATGGAATACCAGCTCGCCTTCGCGGAGGACCATGTACCCTCCACCGGGGCCTATGATCCCTATATGCATGTGTTCTTGGACGCTGGCGGCGGCAATGTGCTCGCCTTTTTCGAGCTGCCGAACCAGCCGGACATGGGCAAGGACCCCAACACGCCGGCCTGGGTACAGCACATTGCGTTTGAGGTCGGCGCGGAAGCCGATCTGATCGCCGGCAAGGCGCGCGCCGAGGCTGCCGGCTGCGAAGTCATTGGGCCGACCGATCACGGCATTTTCCGTTCGATCTATTTCTTCGATCCCAATGGCCACCGATTGGAACTCGCCTACAATACCGGCACCCGCGCGGAGATGGACGAACTGAAGCGCGTCGCCGACGACATGCTGGAGGAATGGAGCCGCACCAAAAAGGCCCCCCAGCACGCCGCCTGGCTGCACGAAAAGGCCCGCAGCGCCCATGCCGAAAAAGCCCGCCTTGGCGAATAAGCGCGCCGGCGATGCGCTCGCCCGCATCGAACCAAAACCCTTAAAGGTTTGCGCGCCTGGCTTTCTAAGAACCACACCCAGGCGCAGAGCGTCTGGGTCGTCTATGCCAAGAAGGCCGCCGGCGGGGCGTTTGCGGCGTCTGACATCACCGATGAGGCCTTGTGCTTTGGCTGGATCGACAGCTTGCCGCGCAGCTTGGATGAAACGCGCGCCATGTTGCTGATCAGCCCCCGCAACGCGCGCTCCGGCTGGTCGGCAGTGAACAAGGCAAAGGTTGAAAAGCTGACCGCGGCGGGGCGCATGGCGCCGTCTGGGCTCGCTGTGATCGCGGCCGCCAAAGCCGGCCGCGCCTGGGACAAGCTCGTTGCTGTCGACGCGCTCACTGAGCCTGCCGATCTGAACGCCGCGCTGAAAGCCGCGCCGCCCGCGCTGGCGCATTGGCGCGCCTTTCCGCCCTCGGCCCGGCGCGGCATTTTGGAATGGATAATGAACGCCAAGCGCCTCGACACCCGCGCCAAGCGCACCGCCGAAACGGCATCGCTTGCAGCTCAGAACAAACGCGCCAATCAATGGCGGCCATGATTCAGATCACCGCCACGCTCGCTTTCGACGAGGACGAAGTGTCCTACAGCGCCATACGCGCGTCCGGCCCGGGTGGCCAGAACGTCAACAAGGTGTCGTCTGCGATCCAATTGCGCTTTGACGCCCGCCGCAGCCCTAGCCTGCCCGATGAGGTCGCCACCCGCGCCATTCGCCTGGCCGGGTCGCGCGCCACCAAGGACGGCGTGATCATCATCACCGCCGAGCGATTTCGCGATCAGCCGCGCAACCGTGAAGACGCGCTCGCCCGTCTCGTCGCGCTGCTCGAACGCGCCGCCGAACGCCCCAAGCCGCGCAAAGCCACGCGCCCCACTGCCGCGTCGCGCGAAAAGCGCCTCACCGGTAAAGCCAAACGCGGCGCGGTGAAGGCCAAGCGCGGCCGGGTGGGCGAGGAGTAGCGGTCGGCCCCGGCGCCCTTGCCTCCCGCGATCCTGATCACGATGTGGCTGAAACGAAAGTTTATTTCGGCCAATCGCGATCACGTGCTGAGCATGGCTGCCGCTTTGCGTTCTTCTCGTTGCGTTCTTCTCGGAAAAATGCGACGCGGCATCGTCGTTTTTCAACGATGAATTATTGAGGATCAATATTTCAACATATTTCTTGGCGAACAAGCCGCCGGTCGCATCCAGCGCACGCGCTGGCGGCATCTTCACGATAGCGTGACCTTCGCCGGCGGGGGCCAGCGGAGAACACCAGGGAGGGCCCGATGCGGGCGATGATTGGGCTTTCCCTTTGGCAGTCGGCGCTGGGCCTTCGTGGGCGCAAACGCCGGTGGCGGAGCCCACCGCGGGGACCGCTCCAGCCGGCGGGGCCGGCAGCTATGAACCGGCCTTTCTTGCCGGCTTCAAACCGCAATCGGCGCTCGACATGGTGCTGAAGGCGCCGGGCTTTTTGATCGATGAAGGCTCAGACCGGCGCGGTTTTGGCGGCGCTGGCGGCAATGTGCTGATCGACGGCGCCAGGCCCAGCGCCAAGAGCTAGGGCTTAAGCGATGTGCTGGCCCAAATCCCCGCCAAGCAGGTCGTGCGCCTCGACCAGCGCAGAAGCCGCCGGCCATGCGGTGGTGGTGAATGTCGTGCGCGCGCCCGGCGCCTTTGGCGGGGTGTGGGACGTCAATATCGAAAACAGCACGGCCAGCGACCGGGTGACGCCGCGCGCTTCGGCGTCCGTCAATGGTCGCCGCGGCCAGACCGAATTCCGCCTCGGCGTGGAGCGCTGGATGGAGCAGCGCCCGCTTGCCGGGAGCCGCACCTGCACCAATGGCGCTGGCGCCTTGACCGCCTTTCGCATCGATAACAGCCCGCGCACTTGGCGGCGCGCCAAGATCAATGGCGGCGTCGAAACGCCTTTGCTCGGCGGCGTCGCGCGCGCCAATTTCGAGGTCGCCCGCTGGCAGTTCGATTTGGGCATCGATTCATTGGGCTTTACCGCCGCCGACGCGCCGACTGAATCGTTTGATTTCGACGCCTTTGAGCGCCAGCGCACGCGCGAGATCGGCGCCGATTATGAGCGCGCGCTTGGGCCCCTCACCGTCAAGCTGATTGGCCTCGACACCCGTCGCTGGTGCGCTAATGACGAACAGTGTCGCAATTTCGCCGTCTCCGGCGCGCGCACCAGCCAAACCCAGCAGGGCCGGCGCAACCTAACGGAGGAGCGGATTTTTCGCGCCACGGCCAGTTGGCCGCTCAACCCGAAAAATCGCGTCGAGTTCGGCGGCGAAAGCGCTTTCAATGCGCTGACCACGCGGTTGACTTTGGCCGAAGACACCGGGGGCGGATTGCGCCTGGTCGATTTGGCGGGCGCCAATGTGCGGGTGGAGGAAGACCGCCGCGAGGGTTTTCTCAACTATGTCATGACGCCCACGCCGCGTTGGACATTGGAAACCGGCGTGATGGTGGAAAACTCAACGATCAGCCAGTCCGGCGATAGCCGCGCCCAAACCGAGCTGACCTATTGGAAGCCGAACGCCCAAGTGTCGCGCAAGTTCGGCGATCGCGATCAGGGCCGCGTGCGGTTCTTTCGCGATGTCAGCCAACTCGATTTCGGCGATTTCGCCTCTTCCGCCGCGATCCTCGACAAGCGGGTGGCGGCCGGCAATCCAGATTTGCGCCCGCAAGCGAAATGGCGCCGTGAGGCGGCCTATGATCATCGCTTTGGCAAGAAGGGCGCGGCTTCCGTGCTGGTCGCGCGCGAATGGTTCGACGATGTTGTCGATGTCTTGCTGGTTAGGGCGTTTGATGCGGTCGGCAATCTCGGCGAAGGCTCCGCCATCGGTATCGAAACCAAGGCGACTTTGCCTTCGGACGCGTGGCTAACGGGCGCGCAATTGGAGCTGTATGGCCGCGCCTCGTGCTCGGAAGTTACCGATCCCTATACGCGCCGCAGCCGCAAAATCAGCGGCGAAAACACTTATGAGACGCGCGCCGGCTTCCGCCACGATATCGCCGGCGGTAAATATGCTTGGGGCGTGAACTATGAAACGGCCGATGAGAATGTGTTCTACCGGCGCAGCGAAACCGACACGAATTTTGAAGGCCCCTGGGTGGAGGCGTTCGTGCGCACCACAGCGGTTCCAGGCGTCACCGTT
>JBEIHY010000059.1:0-20881 GCA_040381035.1 Hyphomonadaceae bacterium | reverse complement strand
CCTTCTCGACCGAGCCAACAAGCCGCGTTCGCAAATCCGTCGAGTAAGCCATCGATCCTCGCCCCGCTTGACCAGGATAGAATCGACTGCATCGCGCACTCTGTGAATCCCTTCCGATTCAGTCAAATCGGGAACCGCTCTAATCTTCCTAACACCGCGCTCATCGCCCAGTTCAAGCAAAATCGTCCCTGTGCGGATGGACACTGTGCGGATGGACCGTGTGCGGATGGACCGTGTGCGGATGGACCGTGCGCCGCCACAAATTTCATGAAAGGTCGCTGCGCATTGCGCACTGCCGGCGCTTAGAGAACGGCTGCGCTTGCGGACCGCCGGATTCCAGCTGGCCTCCGTCCCCAAACGCAAGCCAGCCGAAACATTGTGCCCCATATGCGCGCGCGCCATGACCCAAACTTGCACGCTCGCTCTTTCGCCGCCCTTGGCAGCGCCAAGGCGCGGAGCGCCGGCGTTCAGCCCTTCGGCGCGCGAAGGCTTTCAACCGGCAAATGGTTGAGCCATTCCGGCATGTGTTTCGGTTTGCCGGGGCCGATCCAGAAGCATTTGATGTCAGGCCGCGCGACCGGGGAGACATTCTGCAATTGGAGCGCCCAGCCGGCTTCCTTGCGCACGAAGCCCGATTTGATCGCCTTGGCCGACCAGAACAGCACGAACAGATCGCATTTGCCGAGTTCGGTTTTCAGCGCTGCTTCCCAGCGCTGGCCCGCGCGCAGGGTTTCAACATCCGCAAACGTCGGCACGCCCAACTCGCCCAGAGCGTCTGCACAGACCCGCACCGCCGCCATGTCTTCCGGCGTGAACGACAAAAACGCTTGCGTGTAGCGCGCATAATCCGGCAGCGCCGCCATATCGAGGCGGCCCTTCGCTTTGCTGTCGACGCCGAGATGCGTCACGATACGCCCCGCCGGCGCGCCATTGATCTCCATGCGCAGCCGCAGCATGGAATCGGAGCGCCAGCCAAAAGCGGGCACATGCACCGTGAAGGCGGCACTGATCGGTTCGCCCGTCCAGGTGAATTCCTGCATCGGTCGATCCACCTTCAAGCGATCGGTGTCGAGAAACAGACGGATGTTTTCGCCCGCGCTCGGGCGTTGCGGTTTGTCTTTGGCTTTGCGGGCCGCGTCGCTGCGCAGGCGTTGGCGCGCCGGTTCGGCCTGATCGGGCAAATGGATTGCGACCCGGATAATCGGCTTGGCGCCCGGGCGGACAAGTTCTGGCGCATAGCCGCTGAGCATCAGCTTGGCGAGTTGGCTCGGCGCCGTCGGCGCCTGCGCTAGCGGATCGGCGGAGCGCATCGGCTGCGGGCGGGGCGGGGCGAGGGTTTCGGTGCGGCCCGCCGCCATCGCTGGGGGTGGGGCAAGGATCGTGGCGGCGCCGGCGGCCGGCGCTGGCGTCAGGATCGCCGCGCGTTCCTGGTCGCGCCGACGCAAGGCGTCTTCTTCGGCGCGGCGGCGTTGTTCGGCTTCCATGCGCGCGCGCTGCTCGGCCTCGGCGCGGGCGCGGGCCTCAGCTTCGGCCCGTTGGCGCGATTCCGCTTCAGCGCGGGCGCGGGCCTCAAGCTCAGCGCGCTGGCGCGCTTCGGCGGCGGCGCGGGCCTCCGCCTCGGCTTTGGCTTTCGCCTCAGCGTCGCGTTGTTTCAGCATCTGATCAATCGGATGCTCGCGCGAACTCGGCGCCGGCGGCGGGCTCATGCCGGCGGCGGCGGCTTTGACCGCGCCGAGCAGATCGCCCCAAATCGGGGCACTGGCGTCGCCGGTCCAGCCATCCAAGGACAGCGTGCGGATGGCGGAATAGGGTCCCGGCGGCTCGACGCCGGATTGGGTCGTCACCGAAATGACCCGCCCAAAGCGGGACAAGGTGTATTCGGCGTCCCGCACCAGTTGCGCATTGCGCACCGCGCTCGCGCTCCAGATCACAAGCGCCGCTTGGGCGCCGGCGAGCGCCGCATCGAGCGCCGCTTGCGGACTTTGCCCTGGCGCCGCGGAGGCCGCGTGTGCAGGAAAGCCAGCCGCATGCAGTGGGCGGGCGATCGCGCGGGCGGTCTCCTTGTCGTCATCGGCGAACAGGAAAAGGACATAGCTCATCACACCGCCAGAGCTTGCAAACTGCGAACCACACCAGCGTGGTTAATCACCATGCCCGAGGGCGCAAGGAAATACACCGCCGCAGATGCGTTTCAGGCGTGGCGCTTTTTAGGCGATGATGTCGGGCATCAATTGGTCCTCGATCCAGCCGATCTGATCGCGCAAGGCCAGCTTGCGCTTTTTCAGCCGTGCGATCTGCAAACCGTCGCCGGAGCCCGAATCTTGAAGCGCCCTGATCGCGGCGTCGAGGGCGCGGTGCTCTTCAATCAGCTCAGCCAGCCTGCCGCGCAGCGCCCTTTTTTCGGGCGTGTCGGTCACCATATCGCCGTCATCGGCCATTTTGCTCGTCCATGAGAACACCTGAGCGGCGAACAGCTAAGCCATACACACGCGAACGTGTAAAGCCGCTCGCCTGGTGGTGGCATTTGCAACAACTTGTGATCTGACGATCGGCAAAAGCAGTGCTTCACTGCTTCTTGCGCAAGCAAGAGGAGACTTCTGATGTCGCTTGAAGCGCGCATCCGTGAACTGGATGCCCGTCACCGTGAACTTGACACGGCTATTCAACGTGAATTCCTCAGCCCGTCGTCGGACACGACGAAATTGAACGAACTGAAGCGGCAAAAGCTCCGATTGAAGGAGCAGATTGAACAACTTCGAACCCGGGTCACGCGGCACTAGAGACGCCCGCGATCAGCCCTCCCCGGCGGGGAGGGCTATGGGCGGCGAAGATCAATCCTCGTCGTCTTCATCGTCGTGATCTTCGGCGTCATCAAGCGGTTCGGCGTCTTCGAGGATGTCGTCCTCGGGCTCGTCACGGTCTTCAAGCGCCTCGGCCAAGGCCGGGGTGGCGACTGGCAGGACGGTCTCTGAAGCCGGCCGCAATGTCGCGCCCGCGCCAGAGCGGGGCTTTCGGGCTTCCTCGCGGGCCTTCTGCTCGGCAGCGCGTTGCACAATTGCGTCCAGCTCGATCTGCGAACACAGTCCGAGGGACACCGGGTCCACCGGCTTGATATTGGACGAGTTCCAATGCTGCCGGTTGCGCACCAGATCGATCGTCGACTTGGTCGTGCCGATCAGTTTGACGATCTGGCTGTCAGGCACTTCTGGGTGGTTGCGCAGGAACCAGGCCACCGCGTCCGGCTTGTCGCTGCGGCGCGCGATCGGCGTGTAGCGGGCGCCCTTGCGCTTGGGTTGGGGTACGTCCACGCGCTTTTGGTCCAGCGCCTTCAGGCGATAGTCCGGATCCTTTTCACCCTTCTCGATCTCCTCGCGGGCCAAAAACCCGCCAGCGATCGGGTCGACGCCGCGGATGCCCTTGGCCACTTCGTCATTGGCGATGCCCTGGACCTCCAGGGGATGCAGCCCGCAGAACGCCGCGATCTGGTCGAAGGTCAGCGACGTTTCTTCAAACAACCACACAGCCGTGGCCTTTGGCATCAGAACCGAAGTAGGGGCAGACATCGCGATGCTCCAAAACAAAGAAGCGCCCGGGCGGCGTCGCCGGGCGCTGGTCAGCGGCAGTCGAACGCAGGCGATCGCACACCACCAAGCGCAATCTGCCTTTGCTGCGGCTGCTCATACCCAAGCTGGCGCTAGAATGCAATTTCTAAAGCAGGGGCCTAAACCGGCGATCACGGCGCTGCTGCGCCCTCGATTGAACCAGGAGACACCCCATGGCCCGCGCCAAAAAGACCGCCAAAATCACCCCAACCACCCCGGACGCCGATATCGCCCGCCGTATCTGGCTGGCCGGCGTTGGCGCCTATGGCCGCGCTTTCACCAATGCCCAGGGGGAAGCCGTGAAGCTCGCCGCCAAGGCTGATGAAGCGTTCGACCAGCTCGTGCTCGGCGGTGAGATCGTGGAAGATCAGGTTCGCGCGTTGATCGCTCAGAACCCGCAAACCACCAAGCTGATGGGCGTCGTGGCCCAGGCCGCCGAAAAGGCCAAAGCCTTCCGCGCCGCTCAAACCGAAGCGCTCGAAGCCCGCTTCGGCAAGGTGAAGAAGCAGGTTGGCGAGGTTCTGGAAACCGCCGGCGTGTTCAATCCGATGGCGCTGATGGCGCGCATCGATGCGCTGGAAGCTGAAGTCGCTGCGCTGAAGTCCGCCAAGACCACCACCCGCCGCCCGGCCGCCCGCGCCGCCGCTGCGACCACCTCGCTGAAGGCCGCCAAGTCGGCCGCGAAGAAGACCGCCAGCGCCCGCAAGGCCAAGGCGTAACCACGGACTCCTGTCTGGACGGGAGGCGGCCACGAACCCTCTCCCTCGACCTTGATCGGGGGAGAGGATGGCCATCAGCCCGCACCTTCGAGCTTGCTCAAGGTTAGCGTTTGGGCTTTTTCTTCGCCGCCGCCGCATAGCCCGCCGTCGGCAGCATCACCAAGGCCGCCGCCCGCGCGATCAGCGCGCGGGGCGGCTCCGTCCCGCCCTCCAGCTCCAAAGCCGGCGCCTCATGGGCAAGGCCAAGGGCGATGGCTTGCGCCAGCCCGCTGACCGCTTCGGGGCCGGCGGTAAGGCGCCCGCGCTGGGCCATATCGGACAAGATCGCGTTCAAAGCGGCAATGGCGCTTGACCGCAGCCGCGCCAGGCCGGGCCGCAAAGCCGGCTCCAAATACCCGTCGCGATAGGCGAAACGGACGTCAAAAGTTTCTTCGATCAGGATTTGGACTTGCGTCCACAGCGTCTCCACATCCCGACCAGCACAGGCCAAACGCGCCTGCGCCAACAGGCCGGCCATCTCAGCCTCATGGGCGGCGAGCAAAGCGGCTGCGATCTCGGACTTGCCTTTGAAGTGATAATAGAGATGGCCCGGGCTGATCGCCAAAGCGGTTGCCACATCCATGGCCGACAGGCCGGCATAGCCCTCCGCGTTGAACAGTGCGCGGGCGGCTTCCAGAATGCGGGTTTTGGTGTCGGCGGCCATGCGAACCCGGACAATCCTTTGTTTACCATCCGCGCCGCTCGCGCCAGGGCAATTGACATAACGCCAAGCAAGATCACACCCTTAGCCGAAAACAATCAAAACATTCACCACCTGCGGCCAAGAAGAGAAAATCTCGGGTCCGGTGCGTGCGGGGAGGACGTGATGTCGAAACAGAAACTCGACCTTGGCGGGGGCGCCGCTGAAAATGTGGTCGCGCTCAATCCGATCGTTGGCGTCGCGCGCGAAGACCTGCTCGGTGCGGTCGCCGCGATGCTGCGCGAAACCGCTGGCCGGCCGACGACCACGGCCAAGCATCTGAAGCAGTTCGGCGACGAAGTGGTGAAGATCGTGAAGGGCCAGTCCATGCTGGAGCCCGATCCGAAAGACCGCCGCTTCCACGATTCAACCTGGAAAACCAACCCGCTCTATAGGGGCGTGCTGCAATATTATCTGGCGCTGCAAAAGGGTTCGGCCGCCTGGATGAAAGACATGAAGCTCGACGAGATCGAACGCGCGCGCGCCAATTTCGTAATGGGCATGATCCTGGACAGCGTGTCGCCCACCAATACCCTGATCGGCAATCCCAGTGCGTTGAAGAAGGCCTATGAGACCGGCGGCGGCTCGCTGATCAAGGGCCTGAAAAACGCTTACCACGATATGACCAAGAACAACGGCCTGGTCAGCCAGGTCGATAAGCGGCCGTTCACGATCGGCAAGAACATCGCCACCTCCAAAGGCGCGGTTGTGTTTCGCAATGAGATCATGGAAGTGATCCAATATGCGCCGACCCAGGAAAGCGTGCACAAGATCCCGCTGCTGATCATTCCGCCGCAGATCAACAAGGCCTATGTCAACGACCTCTCGGCCGACAAATCAATCATCCGCGCGCTGAACTTTATCGGCATGCAGGTGTTCATGGTCAGCTGGCGCAATCCCGGCAAGCAGCACCGCGAATGGGGTCTGGACAATTATGTCGACGCCCTGATCGGCGCGATGGATGTGATCACCGAGATCACCAAGTCGAGGAAGATCAATGTCTCGGGCGCGTGCTCGGGCGGCATCACCACCGCCACGCTTCTGTCCAAGCTCGCCGCGATGGGCGACACGCGGGTGAATGCGATCACGCTGATGGTCTGCGTGCTCGATCCCCGCCGCGATGATACCGAGGTCGGTGCGCTCGTTTCCCCGCATGGCATCGAAATGGCGCGCAAACGCTCGGCCAAGAAGGGCGTTCTGGAGGGCCAATCGTTGGCGCGGATGTTTGCCTGGCTTCGGCCCAACGACCTCGTATGGAATTACGTCGTCAACAATTATCTGCACGGCGAAGACCCGCCGCCATTTGACGTGCTGTTCTGGAACAATGACGCGACCAATCTCGCCGCGCGCCTGCACAGTGATTATCTGCGCGTCTATGAAAGCCAGCCGTTCGCCAATCCGGGCACGACAGAACTCGCCGGTCATGTCGTTGACTTGCGCAAAGTGACGCAAGACACCTTCATCGTTGCTGGCGTTACCGATCACATCACGCCCTGGAAGGCCTGCTATCGCACCACCCAGATGCTCGGCTCAGCCAATATCGAGTTTATTCTTTCGCACTCCGGCCATATCCAGGCGCTGCTCAATCCGCCGGGAAATCCAAAAGCCAAGTATTATCGCAACACCAGCAAGCCGCCGGCTTCCACGGATCAGTGGATGATGGGGGCTTCTGAAACTGCTGGAAGCTGGTGGCCCTTGTGGGGTGAATGGTTGACGGCGCGCGCGGGCGAGAAGAAAAAAGCACCCAAGACCCTTGGTTCGAAGGCGCATCCGCCGCTCGATCCGGCGCCGGGTCGATATGTGTTCGACGATCCGCCAGCCAAAAGATAGGCGGACGAAACGAGGGGATCGCTATTGGCCGTCGCAAAGCCCGCGCCCAAGCGCGCAGATCAGCCGCATCTGCTCAAATTGATGCGGATTGGCGGGCGCAGCGTGCGCGTGGCGCAATGGAAAGCTGATCCCGCCCGCGGCAAGCCTGGCCGGCCGCTGCTGTTCTTCAATGGCATCGGCGCCAATATCGAACTGATGAGCCCGCTGGCCGATTGGTTTTCCGATCGCGACATCATCACTTTTGACATGCCGGGCGTGGGCTTTTCGCCGTCACCCGTTATGCCCTATCGGCCCTGGATGATTGCGCGGATGACGGCGCGGCTGCTTGATGAACTCGGCTATGACAAGGTCGATGTCATGGGCGTCAGCTGGGGCGGGGGCATGGCGCAGCAGTTTGCGTTTCAACATCCGCGCCGGGTCAACCGCGTTGTGCTCGCCGCCACATCCGCCGGAACCGTGATGGTGCCGGGCAACATCGCCTCGCTGTCGAAGATGGCAAGCCCGCAACGGTATCTTGATCCGCAATTCATGCGCAAAAACTTTGAGACGCTCTATGGCGATGAAGTCGCGCCGGGCGCTGACAATCACATGGCCCGCGTTACCCCGCCGTCGCGCACCGGCTACCTCTATCAGCTCGCCGCGATGATGGGCTGGACGAGCGTGTTCTTCCTGCCGTTTCTGCGCCAGCAATCCCTGATCGTGATGGGCGATCAGGACCGCGTTGTGCCCTTGATCAATGGCCGCATTCTACAGGCGCTGATTCCGAAAGCGCATCTGGAAGTAATCCCTGGCGGGGGCCATCTCTTCCTTGTCACCCGCGCCGCTGAAGCCGCGCCGGTCATCCGCGACTTCCTCGATGAGCGGGCCAAATACGCCGCGCCCGGCGTGTAATCGGTACCCCATGGACGCTGCGCCGGGGGCTGGTCTATGTTCGGCGCATGAAGCTCGCCTCCCTTAAATCCGGCCGCGACGGCCGCCTCGTTGTCGTCTCTGATGATCTCGCCTGGTGCACCGACGCCGGCCTGATCGCGCCGACCCTTCAAGCCGCTTTGGACGATTGGGAAACCGCCGGCCCCAAGCTCCTCGCGCTCGCAGAAAGCCTTTCCCATGAAGGTGTTCCAAAAGAGCGCTTTCATGAACGCGAAGCCGCAGCGCCTTTGCCGCGGGCGTACCAATGGGCCGACGGCTCGGCCTATGTGAACCATGTGGCGTTGGTGCGCAAAGCGCGCGGCGCTGAGATGCCGGCAAGCTTCTGGACCGATCCCTTGATGTATCAAGGCGGCTCCGATGCGTTCCTCGGGCCGCGCGATCCGATCCCACTGGCCGACGAAGCCTATGGCTGCGATTTCGAGGCCGAGATTGCCGTAATCGTCGATGATGTGCCGATGGGCGTCTCGCCAGACCATGCGCGTGATCTCATTCGCCTTGTCATGCTGTGCAATGACGTGTCGCTGCGCAATCTGATCCCCAACGAACTCGCCAAAGGCTTTGGCTTCTTCCACGCCAAACCATCCTCGGCATTCTCGCCCGTGGCGGTGACGCCTGAGGCTTTGGGTGCGGCATGGAACGAAGGCAAGCTGTCTGGCCCGCTTCTGTCGACACTGAATGGAAAGCTGTTTGGCAAGCCCGACGCCGGCCTGGAAATGACCTTCGATTTCGGGCAACTGATTGCGCATGCCGCGCGCACGCGCCCGCTTAGCGCGGGAACGATTATCGGATCGGGAACCGTCTCCAATCGCGACCCTGACGGCTCGCCCGGCCGCCCGGTCAGCGAAGGCGGCCTCGGCTATTCCTGTATCGCTGAAGTGCGCACCGTGGAAACGATCAAGATGGGCCAACCGGTGACGCCATTCCTCAAAGCCGGCGACCGGATCGAGATCGAGATGAAAGACGCCGCCGGCCATTCCATCTTCGGCCGCATCGAGCAGGTCGTGGAGACGGTGTAAGGAGAATTTCTACTCGCCTATTTCGGGCAGCTGCGTGCGTCGGCGTAAAACTCCACCTCCATCCGCCGTCCAGCAACTTCCAAATCAGCGCCTTGCTTCGGCAGAGGCTTAAACGCGCCCGCCTTCAGCGCCTCGCGCTGCGCCACGCTGCACAGCGGGCCGAACTGGCCTGAGCGGGTTTCTTTCTCACCGTCGCGCTGCACGAATGTGAGCATCGCGCCGATGGCGTCCGTGCCATTGAGTTCGCCGCGGTCGAAATAGCCGGTCTGTTCAAAAATCGCTTCGGCCACGCCGTCTCCGGTCAGATCGATCATATAAATGTTGCAGCGGGCGTTCTGATCGCTGAGGCATTGATCGCCGCGATTTTCGGCGTCCTTCATCCAATCGGGCAAGGTCGCACCTTTCGGATATACGCTTATGCGATCGGCAATATTGTTCTTCGCAGCGATCGCTGGCGCATCCTGGTATTTGTTGGCCTTCACGGCCAAGGCCACGCGCGCGATGTCGGCGGCGTTGGGGCCGTCTTTGAACGCTGCGAGCTTGTCCAGATGCGCCCGCCCGAAGCGACCACTGTCGCGGGCGAGAAACTGGAAATCGAATTTTTCGGGCTTGATCTGGCCGGCCATCAGGCGTGCGGTTTGATCGCCTGCGGCCAGCCGTGCGGGATCGGCAAACGGTGAAAACAGCGCCAGGAACACGGCCAAAATCGCGCCGGCGCCGAGGATATTTGTCTTCTCAAGCGGCTTGTGGGCGCGCCATTGGGGAACAAGCGTTGCAAGATAGCCGATCGCGTAAACGCCGGCCACCGCCACGCACGCGGCGGCGAAAATCCGTTCCGGCGTCAGGCCATATTGGCCGATCCGCGCGCCCAGCGCATAGGCTGACAGCGCCACCAGCGCCGGCAGTGCAAGCGCCGTGAGGATCGAGCTCGCCTGAAACAAACGGCCCTTGGCTTTGTCCTCGCCGCCATCCTGATAAGCCGCGTTGGTCAGGGCGGTGAGGATGATGGCGGCAGTCAGCAAAATGGCGCCGGCGGCCTTGGTGCTCCACAGCCCCGCAAGCCCGGTGAACGCCAGCGCGATAAGGAACAAGGCCGTCAGCCCCGCCAGCACCGGCGCCAGCCAGCCAAGCAGCGTTAGCGCCAATGTGCGCATCCCGCGCGCAAGCCCCTGGCGCACATCGCTGACATGCACGGCCGCGGCAAACGCCCCGCCGAGCAGCGGTGCGGTGAACCAGCCCTGGCGCAGTAATTCGCCAAGCAGCTTCAACCCGATCAGATCAAACAGCGCCGCACCCAGCCACAGGATCAAAAAAAGCGCCAGCGTGAATGCCGAGGCAAGCGCGATCTGCACTGCGCTTGTCCAGCCGGTATCAAAATAGGTTTCGTAGTTCGCGATCGGTTTGCGATCACGGTCGGCGGAGGCGACGAGATGATGGGCGACATAGAGCGCCACCGGCGCGCTCACCCACAGAAGCGGCGTGATCTCCATGCGCGGCGTTTGCGGGCCTTCGCCGCGATAGTCCCAACCCATTTCGCGCCAAGCGTCATAAGCGCCAAGTGCGGCGAGCAAAGCCGCCGCGATCGCAGCCCAGATCAGCAGCGATCTGAGCCGCATCTGGCCAAGCCCGCCGATCACCAAAGTCGGCACAAAGCAAACGCACAAGACGACAGCGCCAAACAGCATCGGCGCAGTCTCGTTCAGTTTGATTTGCCCCAAAGCCCAGAGGCAAAGGCCCTGAATCACGCCGATGGCGATGCGCGCAACAAGTCGGGCGTGCGGCGCGAGGAGCCCGTCATCGAGAAGAAAGGTCGTCATGGCCGCATCCCGAACGCGCTTTCGCCGCGGGTCAGAACCCGCTGCGCGAGGTGAACCCAATCGACCAGCAGCGGGCGCGTTTCGCGCGGGTCAATGATCTCTTCGGCGAAGAACGCTTCGGCCGTGCGGAACGGACTGCGCAGGCCTTCCATCCAGGCCTTGATCTCGGCCAGGCGTTGCTCCGGGGTCGGATGATTTTCGAGCTCGCGCTTGAATGCGGCCTCCACCCCGCCATCCATCGGCAGCGAGCCCCAATCGCCGCTCGGCCAGCAATAGCGGAACTTGGCGCGCGTCGGATTGTTCATCGCCGAGCCCGCCAGCCCATAGGCCTTGCGCACCACTATCGACACCCACGGCACGCGCGCCTGATAGACCGCCGCCATCGCCTGCACGCCGAGTTTGGTCACACCCGCCTTTTCATGCTTCACGCCAACGGCAAAGCCGGGGCAATCGACAAAATGCGCGACCGGCAGATGGAAGGTCTGCGCCAGATCGACGAACTTGATCAGCTTGCGGCAGGCGTCGGCGGTCCAGGCGCCGCCCTGAAAAAACGGATTGCCGCCAATCACCGCCACTGGCCAGCCGTCAATGCGGGCGAGCCCCGTGATGATCGGTCGACCCCATTGGCGGCCGATCTCGAAAAACGAACCCAGATCGACGCACGCTTCGATGATGCGGTGCATTTTATAGGGCGACATCCGGTCGCGCGGGACAATGTCGAGGAGGAACGGTTCGCGCCGGTCGGGCGTGTCGCGCGGGGCGGTGCGTTGCGCCAGATCATCGATGGAAGCCGGCAGATAGGACAGAAAGCGGCGTGCGGCGGCGAAGGCTTCGGCCTCGCTCTCAACCACATCATCGACAACGCCATTGCGCGCCTGAATCTCCCACCCGCCAAGCTGTTCCTTGTCGACATCCTCACCGATCGCTTTGGCCACCGGCGGGCCAGCGACGAACACCTGGCTCAAGCCCTTTACCATCACGCTGTAATGGCTCGCCGCCACCCGCCCCGCGCCAAGACCCGCACATGGCCCGAGCGCCAGCGCCACCGTCGGCACGCTCGCCATATTGGCCACCACCCATTCCCAGCCGGGTGTGGCCGGGATGTAGGTGCGCGGATCTTTTTCCAGCATCTTGACGCTGCCGCCGCCGCCGGTGCCGTCAACCAGGCGCACGATCGGCATGCGGTATTCGTGCGCCATCTGTTCGGCGAGCACCATCTTCTGCCAGATCGCGGCGTCCGCAGCCCCGCCGCGGACGGTGAAGTCATCGCCCTGGATCATGACGGGGCGCCCGCCAATCCGGCCGCGACCAACAACGAAATTCGACGCCCGAAAGCTGGCGAGCTGATTGTCGGGGCCGTATTCGGCCTGGCCGGCGATCTTGCCGATCTCATGAAGCGAGCCGGGATCGAGCAGGGCGTCAACCCGCTCGCGCACGGTGAGCTTGCCTTGCGCCTTTTGGCGCGCGACCCGCTCAAGCCCGCCCATCTCTTCGGCCGCCGCCTCACGCGCCCGCAATTCTTCGATTTCCGCTTTCCAACTCATGGCGCCAGCCTAACCGTCCGCGAGGCGGCGGCAAGAGGCGAGCATTGCCGCAACGTCATGCGCCGTCAGGCTGCGCGCGCTCTTGCCACAAAGCGGAGGCTGGTGTGTAACGGGGGCCCGTAAGGGAGGAGACACCCAATGACTTTCGATGATATCTTCAGTCGCTTTTCGGCCGCCACCGTGGTTGTTCCGGGCAAAAAGGTGAAGTTTGATTTCGGTGATGCCGGAAAGATTTTCATGGATGGCGTTGGCAACAGCGTCTCCAAAGATGACGCCGCCGCCGACACCACAATTTCAGTGAAGCTGGAAGACTTTGTCGCCATGGCCGAAGGCAAGCTCGATGGCATGCAGGCTTTCATGCAGGGCAAGCTGAAAGTTGCCGGCGATATGGGCGTGGCGATGCAGCTTCAATCCGTCATGGCCAAGCTGCGCTAATGGCGTTTGTGCGCGTTCCGGGCAACCTGGAGCCGGAAGGCGCTCAGGAACTGTCGCTGGAGGGTCGTGGGGGCGTCAAGTTGCGGGCCATGCTCGCGCCGGCGCTCACAGGCTCTCCACGCGGTTCGGTGATTGTGTGCCAGGGGCGCACAGAGTTTATCGAAAAGTATTTTGAGATTGCCCGGGACCTGCAAAGCCGGGGCTTCGTGGTCTTCACATTTGATTGGCGCGGCCAGGGATTGTCCGATCGCGAGACTGATAATCCGCTGAAAGGCCATCTCGAATCGATGGATGATCCGGTCCAGGATTTGGGCGACGCGATCAAGCATTTGGGCGCCCAATTGCCAAAGCCGCATCTGGTCATCGCCCATTCGATGGGCGGCGGTATTGCGCTGCGGGCGATGCAAACCCGCCGGCTTGAGCCAGATGCTGCACTGTTCTCTGCGCCGATGTGGGGTATTCCCAGCCTGCAAGACTTTACGCTGAAATTCGTCCGGTTCATGGCCTCTGTCGGCGCTGGAAAGATGTTTGCACCTGGCGTTGAAACGACCTGGAAGAAAGAGAGTTTCAAAAAGAACCTCGTCACCCATGACAAGGAACGCCACGCCCGCGGCCAATCGCTAATCCAGGCTGAACCGCGTTTGGCGCTGGCCGGGCCGACCATCGGTTGGGTGAACGCCGCCGCCGACGCGTTCGAAGGGTTCCGCCGTCCGTCCGCGCTCGCCAATTTGCGGATGCCGATTACAGTGTTGAGCGCGGACATGGAGGCGCTGGTTTCAAACCCCGCCCATGGCGAACTCGCCAAGCTTTTGCCCAACGCCCAGCATCTGACGATCGACGGCGCACGCCACGAAATCATGATGGAAACCGACCCGGTGCGCACGCAGTTCTGGGCGGCGTTTGATCGGCTGGCCGAAGCGGTGGCGCCGCCGCAACTGAGCGCCGCGCCGGTCGCCTGAACGGCGTCGCCCCCTTGCGCGGCGCTCGCGTTGGCGTCAACGCTGCGCCAAGCGCCTTGGGGAGCGGACAATGGTGAAAACGTTCGGCAATGTGGCGGTTCGGCTGGCGGCTTGGTTGACGGCGATGTCGCATGCGCCGGCGCCGCTGACGCGTTGGATCGTGGTGTCGGCGCTGGTGGTGGTCTGGTTTTGGGCCGGGATGACCGGCTGGACCGCCCAAGGCAAAATGATCGACGACGCCACTTATCTGACGCTCGGCGCCATTGGCGTGCAAGACGCTTATGCCCAAGCGACAACGATGGAATTGAAGCTGGCGCGATTTGCCGGCCTGTTTGCGCCCATTGCGGGCTTGTTGTTTGCGTTCTCCGGACAACTTGGGCGGTCGCTGGCGCAATTGTGCAATCTGTTTGCCGGCGGTCATATCGTGATTGCGGGAACCGCGCCGGCGGCGGTGAGCCTCGCCCAGGACTGCGCGAAAGCCGGCGATGTGGTGGTCATGGTCGGCGCCAGTTTTCCCGATGAGACCGCCGCGATCTTGCGCAAGTCAGGCATCATGCTGGTGATGGGCGATCCCACCCATGTGGACGCACTGGCCGCCGCCCGCGCCGGTCAGGCCAGCCATGTTGTGGCCCTGGAGGCCGACGACGTCGCCAATCTGCGTGTTGAGGCGGCGGTGAAAGCGCTGATCCAGCGCCGCGGCGGCGGTCAGGCGACGAATGTGCATGTCGCGCTCAAGGCCCCGGCACTTCTGGCCGAAGCGCGCGAAATGCGCGAACAGGAAGGCAAGCTGCAAGCCGCGCCCCCGAAGGGCAAACCGCGCGCGGCGCTGATGGAGGCCAAGCCCTTTTCGCTCGACGAACTGGCCGCCCGCGATCTCCTCACCAGCCACGCCGGCGCCATTCTAGACGCTGCCGCGGCCGGCGCGCAAAACCGCCCGCATCTGATCTGCTTTGGATTTGATGAAGCGGCCGAAGCCGTGGTCGCGCGGTTCCTGGTAACGATGTGGTCGGCGCGATTTGGCGCGCCGATGGTCAGCGTTGTTGCGCGGGACGCCGCTGAAGCCGAGCAGCGCTTTAACGCACGCTATCCCCAGGCGCGCAAGCATGATGGCATGGCCGTCGATATCGGCTTTCTGCCGTTTGATTGGCGCCTGCATCCGATTGACGCTGAGCTTTTGGGCAAGGTCGCCGCCAAGCGTGCGGCGGCTTCGGCCTTTGTCGTGTCGACTGGCCATGACGGCGACAACATCACATTGGCGCTGGCGGTGCGGCGAGCCAGCCTTGGGGCGGCGGTGCCAATCTTCATGAAAGAAGACAGCATCTCGGAGTTTTCCAATATCTATGCCAGCAGCGACGCCGCACGCGCGCCCGGCCAGCCCTATCTTTTGACCTTCGGCTCCTATCAGCGCACCGCCACGCGCGACCTGATCGTTGAAGGCGTCCTGGATGTCGCCGCTGGCCTTGCCCATCTTGCTTGGGAAAAAGGCGTCAAAGCCCGCGATGGTGGGCATGACGGTTTGGAGGCGCTGCGCAAGGGATGGGGTCGGGTTGGCGAAACCTATCGCCACGCAAATCGCGCCAGCGCCGACAGCGCAAGTGTGAAACTTTGGGACGCCGGGTGGCGCCCCGCGCGCAAAGGCGAAAAGGGCGTCTCAGCGACGCTCCCGCCTGAACTGATCGGCGGCATGGCGGCGGCCGAGCACAGCCGTTGGTGCGCCGAGCGGGTGATGAATGGCTGGCAGCCAGGCCCCAAACGCGACAATGCGCGCCGCGTGCACAACAATCTCGTGCCGTTCGCCCAATTGTCACGTGAGGATCAGGTCAAGGACGAAGATCAGGTTCGTGCCGCCGTCGCTATCGCTGACGCAGTCTTCACGCGCGGCTTCGCCCGCGCGGCATGACGACCCGCTCGAGGCTCTAAGACCCAATCACCCCGCCATCATCCTTGCGCACCACCACCACGGCTGAGCGCGGCCAGCCGCCGTCCGGGAAGGTGGAGGGCGGCGCCTCGCCTGTCCAGCGCAGGTCAGCGTAGCGCACGCCCTTGGCGTTGTTTTCGCCGGGATGCTGGATGGCGGCGAAGAATGTTTTTTCGTCCGGGCTCAGCATCGGCCCACAGATCTCGCAGCCCATCGGCCCGACCAGGAAGCGTTTCACCGGCCGCGGCGCCGGGGCGTTGACGGGCGTGACGACGATCATGTCGTTGCAGCCGTCAAACACGTCATTGGAGCCATCGGTGGAAATCCACACATGCCCGCCAGTGTCGAAGCAGACATTGTCCGGGCAGGCGAAGCGGTCGCCGCTGAAACTGGGCTGGGCGTGCACATCAACGCCAACCAGCGCCTTGCCGCCGGCGCTGGTCAAGACTGGCGCATTGCCGGCCTTGGGATCGCCGGCCAGCGCGAAGATGTCCCACGCAAAGGTCGTGGCGGCGCAATCATTGCCGGTTTCCTCAATCCGCACGATATGACCGGTGAGGTTGGATTGGGCGCGGCCGGGGCGAGCCGGGTCATCGCGGCGCGGATTGCCGGGGCGTTCAAAGCCCTGCTGGCGGTTGTTGGTGCACACGACCAGCACCGTTCCCGTGCCGACCCAGTTTTCATCGTGCGGCGCTTCGACATCTTCGGGCCGGTCCATCGGCGTCGCGCCGAGCAGGCGCGCGGCTTCGCGGGCGCGCACGACGAGATCGCCGGCGTCCGTAAACGGATGGGGATATCCGGCTACTTTGGCGGCGGCGTTGGCGGCTAAAAGCGTCAATGGCAGCCAGCGACCTTTGCCGTCTTCATCGAAGCGAGCGGCATAGAGTTGGCCGTTATCGAGCAGGTCGCGATTGGCAAGCCTATCGGCGGGGTTAAAGCGCCCGGCGCTCACGAACTTGTAGACGAACTCGTCGATCTGATCGTCGCCGGCATAGACCACCACGCGCCCACGCGGGCAGAGCGCGGTGGTGGCGCATTCGCCTTTGCGGCGACCCAAGGCGGTGCGCTTGCGCGGCGCCCAGTTTGGATCATAGGGGTCGATCTCAACCGTCCAGCCATAAAGCGCCGGACCCGCTGGGTTCTTGGCGAGGTCGAATTGCGGCAGCGAGCGATTGCCGCGGGCGCGCTCGGTCAAGGAATAGCCCATGACAGCGGCGTCGGCGGCCTGGGCGCTCAATCGGCGCGGATCGCTGAGTTCGAGATCTTCTGCGGTGTTGAAGAAGAAGCCGTTGAAGTTTTCTTCCGCCGTCAGGTAGGTGCCCCATGGCGTTTCGCCGCCGGCGCAATTGGCGAACGTCCCGCACGCGATCTGGCCGGCCGGCGCGCCCGGCTCCAGCTGATTGACCACCGCGCCAGCAGCCGTGATCCAGGGATGGGCAGCGGCCGGGCCGGAAAACACCACCGGGGTGAACGGCGTGATCCGGCGGTTCTTGCCGGCGCCGAGCTTGGCGTCTTTGATCACGCGCCAGTCGTCGCCGTCTTGAACAAGCGCCACAACGCTGACGCCCATCGCGGCAAACAGCGCTTTCATCTGCGTTTCGCCAAATTCCTTCGGGTCTTTGATCGACGGGAACATTAGGCTGGCGTCGAAATATTCGTGGTTGGCGCAGAGCAGGAACTGCTTTTGGTCGCGCGCTTTCGGGAACGTCCAGGCGGCCGGAAAGATCGCCAGCATGTCGTTGTTTTGGCCGAAGCGGCGTTCTTGGCTTTCGCGCGTCGGATTGAGATCGGGCGCGGCGTCGATATCGGCAAACAGCGCGTCGCCCCAGCCGATCAGGGTTTGGACCTTATAGCCGGTCGGTACGGTGACTTGATCGGCGGCGGTTTCAGCGACGGAGGCGAAGGTCAGCGGCCGGACGGGCGCAGCCGTCGGCTTGGGCGCTGCGGCGGCCTTGCCGGCTTTGGGCTTGGCTGTGCTCTCAGCGGCCAGCGTCAACAGCGGCAGCGCGGCAAGTCCGCCAGCGACGATCCCGCGCCGGCTCAGGCGGGCGGCGATCAAGTCCTGGATATGCGGGGCGGCGGCGGGCGCTGGGCGCGAAGTTCCATCAGCCATCAGATGTCCTTTTCAAAAATCCACCATGTCCTACGCCGCCTGCATGACGCCGCCATGACAAACACATTTCAACCGCCAGCAGCCGGCGTCAGCGCATTCAGATCGAGCGCCTGCCGCTTGGTTTCGATCGTTGCCATGGCAGCGTCGAACCGGCTCCAATCGTTGCTTTCGGCAATGGCGGCCCAGATGTCTTCAACCGTGTCGAGCACCAGATCAAACGGCGTTGCGCGCTGAAAATAGGCGTTGGCCAGCCGTTCGGCGCGGTCCGGTCGGCGCGACAAAAGGCCCCGGCGGATGGCGGCGAACGCGGCCGTTTCATAGAGCGCAGATTGGGGGCTTATCGCTGCGCGCACGGCGCTCGCTTCGCCCGCAAACCAGTCATGGAAGGTCTGGGCCCAAACGGCGCGGCTCTCGGTCAGCCAAGTGAAGAAGGCGCCCAGCGCTTCGAGGTCTTCGGCGAGATCGCCGGGCGTCAGTGCAAGGCGGGCAAACGCCGCATCGCGTAGGCTCTGTTGATACGCCGGCGCAAAGTCCCTCAGCGCGGCTTCAAGCACCGCTTCATCGGGACAAACAAGGCTCAAGGCGCCGGCGAGCTGGGCCAGATTCCACCCCACCGCTTCGGGCTGGCGGGCAAAGCAGTAAAGGCCCTGATGGTCAAAATAGGCGGCCGTGAAAGCGGGATCGCTGACCGGCAGGAACCGCCAGGGGCCATAATCGAAGCTCTCGCCCGTGATGACCATGTTGTCGGTGTTGAGCACGCCATGGACAAAGCCCGCCGCCATCCATTGTGCAGCAAGCCTGGCGCTGGCGGCGACTGTGCGCCGCAACAGACCCAAGGCCCGCGCCGGGCCGGGGTCCAGGACGAGGAGGGCCGGTCCATAGGCCACAGCGCAATGATCGATCAGCCGGTTCATCGAGGCCGCGTCACCCTCAAACGCCAGGCGCTGAAACGTGCCGAACCGGATGTGGCTGTGGCTGAGCCGGGTGAGAACGCTGGAGCGGGTTGGCGAGGGTTCATCGTTGCGGGTCAAGGCTTCGCCTGTCTCAAACAGCGCGAATGCTTTGGAGGTATAAACGCCCTGGGCTTCCAGCATGCTTGCCGCCAGCACTTCGCGCACGCCGCCCTTGAGCGTCAGCCGGCCGTCGCCGAAGCGCGAATAGGGCGTCTGGCCAGAGCCTTTGGTGGCGAGGTCAAGGAGCCGGCCTGCGCCGTCGCGCACTTGGGCAAACAGAAAGCCGCGCCCGTCGCCAATGTCGGGATTGTAGCTGCGGAACTGGTGGCCATGATAGCGCATCGCCAGCGGCGCGGTCTGGTTGTCGGGCAAGGGCGCAAACCGACAAAAGTAATCCCGAAACGCCCCCGCGCTGAGATCGCCCAATCCAATCGCGTCGGCCCAACGCTGATTGCGCCAGCGCAAGACGCTCTGTGGAAATTGCGCCGGGGCTACGATATCGGCAAAGCTTGGGCCAAGGGCGCCAAAGAGCGGATCGGGGCGATAAGGCTGCATCGGCGCTGACATAGACGCTTGCGCAGCAATTGCCACCATAACCCGTCAGACAACGGCGCCGGCAAGGGTGACGAAGCGGCCATGCTGTGGCAGGTTCGAATGGGTTCAAGGAGGTTGGCATGATCGGTCGGTGGGCATGGGCGGCGGGCGTTGCGCTGGCGGTTCTGGCAGGCTGCGGCCCGCAGGGTCAAAAACCGGCGGCGCCCGCAAGCGAAGCGGCAAGCCTGGAGGCCCAACTCGATCCGTGTCTGGAAAAGGACGGAGCCGGCAAAGCTTTCTGCGCCACCGAGGCGCTCACCGCGCAAGCCGCGTCTGTCAAAGGCGCATTCGCCGAGGCGGCCGCCAAGATCAGCGTCGAAGGGGCCAAGCTGCTCGCCCAGAGTCAGCAGGATTGGGTCGACGCCGCCAATGCCACATGCCTGGCCGAACACAAGGGCGATATCGTCGCCCCCGGATTTGCAGATTGCATCAAGGCCCAGCTCGATGAGCGCGCCAAGGCCGCGCAAGGCGCTGTCCAGCAAATCGGCGGCTTCACGTTCCAAAAGGTCGAGTTGAGCAACGCCGAGGCGACGCCGGCCGCGATGGTCGCTTCGTTCGGCGACGCTGCGCCAGCCGCCGTGACCAAGGACATCGCCTTTCCGCGGATCGACAATCCCAACAAAGATCCCGTGCTCGACAAATTCAACGCCGCCGTGGCCAAGGGCGAGCGGTTCAAGGGCGAGATGGGCACCAGCGAAGCGACCAGCTATAAGATCCGCTTTGCCAGCCTGGATTTCGTCTCTGTCCAGTTCGACTATTACGACATGACGGTCGGCGCCGTCGGGCCCAATACTGGCTCTGATGCGATCACCGTTAATATGAAAACCGGCGAGCGCTTGAAAGCCGAAGACGTGTTCCGCGCCGGCTCCGGCTGGGAAGGGTTTTTGGCTAAGCGCGCTTTGGCTGGGATCGCGCCGCAATTGGTCGATGCAGGCGTCATCAGCCGGCCGCGCGAAGCCGCCGGCATCATCCCGAGTGCGGAGCTGGCCGATGCGGTGCGCAAGCCGCATTTGTGGGCGTTGAGCGATCAGGGCCTGCTGCTGATGTTTCCGGAAGGCACCTTTGGCGGGCGTGCGCTGGGCAGCTTTGAGGTGACGATTGCTTGGGCTGACCTGAAACCGTTCGTTAATCCGGCGGCGGCCGCCCCAATCAATCCCGGCCCCGCTCAGCCCGGTTGAACCCAAGCGCAGCGCGCTGCGCAACATTGCGCCGCGCTCTCCTTTCGCGCGAATCAAACGGAGGTTCATTCCCTTCGAACGCGTGTAGCGAGCGAATACATCGTCAAAGTGCCATAAACGGGGCTGGGCGATGGGAATGGATGGCGGGCCGGTCTGCGCTGTTTGAATCTTTGACGCGCGACTGAACGAAGCGTTTCATGGCTTGCGCCGTCGTCGGCCGACACTGAGCGCAGTGACTGCGCCAAGCTTTGCAGCGCGCTCATGCATTGTGTGCGGCCGGAGCCATTGCTGCACTCGCCCTGGCCTTTCCGGGCCCGGTTTTGAAGCCGCGCATGGGCTTGGCTGGTGCGTGTTTGCCGCTTTGGCGACGTCGCGACTGGCGGCGGCCCTGCTTAGCCCGCATTTCTCACCGAGGTCCATTTTTAGCATTGCTCTGCGTGTTGTCGAAAGACCGTAGGCTGATGGCTGGGCGCCACGCACGCCGTCCGCATCGCCGCCTTTGCGAGGCGGCGTCTGGCAGGTCGTTGATGGGCT
>JBEIHY010000058.1:0-21408 GCA_040381035.1 Hyphomonadaceae bacterium | reverse complement strand
GCCGTGCTGGCCGGTCTGAAAGAACGGCCAGCGATGACCGCAAAGCCGTGCTGGCCGGTCTGAAAGAACGGCCAGCGATGACCGCAAAGCCGTGCTGGCCGGTCTGAAAGAACGGCCAGCGATGACCGCAAAGTCGTGCTGGCCGGTCTGGAAATCGCGCGCGAACAGGTTTGCAGCAATCGGCTCGCTCTCCCGGACCGCGAGGGAAACGGGCGAAGTGGGCCATTCGTGACATGCGCCGCGCCTGATCGATCTTTAAAAACCGCCGCCGGCTTCTTTCTCGCCCAGCGCTTTCAGCGCGAAGGCGAATACGAGCGCGTCTTCTTTCAGCGATTCAAACCGCCCAGAAGAACCGCCGTGGCCCGCTTCCATATTCATCTTCAACAGATAGGGCCCGGCCTTCGGCGCCCGATCACGCAGGCGCGCCACCCACTTCGATGGCTCCCAATAGGTCACCCGCGGATCGGAGAGGCCGCCCGTGGCCAGGATCGGCGGATAGGGCTTGTCGCCCACATTGTCGTAGGGGCTGTAGCTCATCATGTAGTCATAAGCTTTCTCGTCCTCCAGCGGATTGCCCCATTCGGGCCATTCCGGCGGGGTGAGGGGGAGGGAGGTGTCGCTCATGGTGTTGATTACATCCACAAACGGGACCGCGCCGATGACGCCGCCATAAAGCTCCGGCTGCATGTTCACGATGGCGCCCATCAACAGGCCGCCGGCGCTGCCGCCATAGGCCACGATTTTGCGTGCGCTGGTGTATTTCTCGGCGATGAGATGTTCGGCGCAGGCATTGAAGTCGGTGAAGGTGTTGATCTTCTTGAACTTGCGGCCGTCCTCGAACCAGCCGCGGCCCTTGTCAGCGCCGCCACGAATGTGCGCAAGCACCCATACCCATCCGCGATCCACCAGCGAGAGGCGGCGGATCGAGAAGGTTGCGTCTTGGCTGGCGCCATAAGAGCCATAGCCGTACAGCAGCAGCGGGGCCTTGCCGTCTTTCTTCGTCGTCTTCAGCATCAGCACGGTGATCGGCACGTCTTGGCCGTCCGGGGCTTTGGCTTGGATCCGCTCGACCACATATTTCGCCGGATCGTGGCCGCTGGGAATTTCCTGGGTTTTGCGCAGGGTTTTGGCTTTGGTCGTCATGTCATAGTCGAACCATTGCCGCGGCGTTGTCGGCGACTGGTAGACATAGCGCATCGTGGGCGTGTCAAACTCAAAGCCGCCATCGAGCGACAGGTCATAGGCCTGCTCGGTCTGGTCAATGGCGTGTTCGGCGCCGGCGACATCGCGGATAATGATCCGCGGCAGGGCGTTGATGCGCTCCAGCCGCACGAGGTGGTTTTTGAACGCGCCGAGCCCTTCGATATAATTGCCAGGCTTGTGCTCCAGGAAGGGCTGCCAATGGGCGCGGCCGGTCTTGCCGAGATCGGCGGTCATGATTTTGAAATCGACCGCCTTGTCGGCATTGGTGTGGACGTACCATTTGCCCTGCCAATGGGTTGGCGAATAGAGCACGCCGGCTTCGCGCTTGGCGAACAGCACGGGCTTGGCGGTGGGTGTCTTGGCCGGGATCAGCCAGGTTTCGCTGGTTTCCTGATTGCCGGCGCCGATCAGGATGAACTCTTTGCTGTCGCTGACGGAGGCGCCGAGGAAGAAGCCGCTGTCGGGCTCATCATAGACGAGCACATCGTCTTGTTTGCCGCCGGTGATCGGGCGGCGATAGACCTTGGCCGGCCGGCCATTGTCATCGCGGAAGGTCCAGAAGATGAATTTCGAATCCGGGCTAATAATGAAGCTGCCATAGGCGACCGGCTCGATCGGCTCGGCCAAATCCTTGCCAGTGGCGAGATCGCGGACATAGACTTTGTAGACTTCCGAGCCCTGCTCATCGACGGCGTAGGCAAAGTGTTTGTGGTCCGCCGAATGCTCGGTCGCGCTGACCTGATAGAAGTCTTTGCCCTTGGCTTGCGCATCGACATCAAGCAGCACCTGCTCGCCATCGGTCTTGCCGCGCGGGCGGCGCGCATAGAGCGGATGCTGGGCGCCGATATTGTAGCGCGAGTAATATTCCCAGGCGCCATCGGCATCCGGCACGCTGGCGTCGTCTTCTTTGACGCGGCCTTTCATCTCTTCAAAGAATTTGGTTTGCAATACGTCGGTGTCAGACAGCAAGGCCTTGGTATAGGCGTTCTCGGCTTCCAGATGGGTGCGAATATCGGCGCGCAGCACCGATGGATCGGTCATCACCTTTTGCCAGTTGTCGTCCTTCATCCAGGCGAATTCATCGACACGCGTGCGGCCAAGCTGGACGATTTCTTTCGGGTCTTTTTTGGCGACAGGCGGCACGGGGCGATCCTTTTTCGGCGCGGTGCAGGCCGGCAGGGCCAGGGTCGCTGCAAGTGCGGTGGAGGCGACAAGGACTTCGCGACGGTTCATAAGGCAAGCCCCAAATGGCGGTGGTGTCAGCGCTGTGTTACGCCAAGGAGCGCTTTATCGTCAAACGATAACGGGTGCGGAATGTAATCCCCCAGTCTTTGCAAGGCTTGACCCGTAAGCAATCGAGGCGGGGCGTCTATTGCAGGCGACAGGGGCCAGGGCGTGAGGATGGAAAGCGTGGCCGCTACTCGTTCCTGCCCACCTTGCGATCCCGCCACGCCGCGATCCGTAGGCGCAGCGCATTGAGCTTGATGAAGCCTTCGGCGTCGGCCTGATTGTAGCCGCCGGCGGCGTCGAAGCCGACGAGCGCCTTGTTGTAGAGCGAGAAAGGCGAGGTGCGGCCCTGGACAATGACATTGCCCTTGTAGAGCTTCAGCGTCACCTCGCCGGTGACGTCGTCTTGGCTGGCGTCAATCGCGGCCTGGAGCATTTTGCGCTCCGGGGTAAACCAGAAGCCGTTGTAAACGAGGGATGCGTATTTCGGCATCAGCTCGTCCTTCAGATGCATTGCGCCGCGGTCGAGGCAGATCGATTCCATCGCGCGATGCGCCTGCCAAAGGATCGTGCCGCCGGGCGTCTCATAGTAGCCGCGGCTCTTCATGCCGACGAAGCGGTTTTCAACGAGATCGAGCCCGCCAATGCCGTGCTTGGCGCCGAGGCGGTTCAGCTCGGTCAACACTGTGGCGGGCGACATCGCCACGCCATTGATCGACACCGCATCGCCTTCCTTGAAGCCGACGCTGATAGTTTCAGGCGTATCGGGCGCTTCTTCCGGCGTGATCGTGCGCCGATCCGCGCGCTTGGACACGATGTCAGCGACCGGCACGTCCGGGTCTTCCAGCACCAGCCCTTCAGAGGAGGTGTGCAGTAGGTTCGCGTCGATCGAGAACGGCGCTTCCTGCTCTTTGCCCTTGGCGATCGGGATATTGTGCTTGCGCGCATATTCGATGAGATCGGGCCGGCCCTTGAATTCCCATTCCCGCCACGGCGCGATCACCCGCACATCGGGTTTCAGCGCGTAATAGGCCACTTCAAAGCGCACTTGGTCATTGCCCTTGCCGGTGGCGCCGTGACACACCGCATCGGCGCCGACGAGATTGGCAATCTCGATCTGGCGCTTGGCGATCAGCGGCCGCGCGATCGAGGTGCCGAGCAGATATTGGCCCTCATATAGGGTGTTGGCGCGAAACATCGGGAACACGAAGTCGCGCACGAACTCCTCGCGCAGATCGTCAATGAAGATGTTTTCGGGCTTCACACCCATGGCCAGCGCCTTGTCGCGCGCCGGGCCGAGTTCTTCGCCCTGGCCGAGATCGGCGGTGAAGGTAACGACCTCGCAGCCATATTCCTCCTGCAGCCATTTCAGAATGATCGAGGTGTCGAGCCCGCCGGAATAAGCGAGCACGACCTTCTTGACGGAACCAAGCTTGGACATGGGTGCGGCCTTTCAATTCGGCGCGCTTCTAGCGGGGTTTTGGCGGCGGCGCTAGCAGGGCGGCGCTTGACAGAACGAGCCGCTGACTTACTTCGCGCATTGCCAAAAGTAAGGATCCGGCGCCATGTCCATCGCCACTGTGACGTCCAAGGGCCAGCTCACGCTGCCCAAGGATGTGCGTACAGCGCTCGGCGTCGGACCCGGCGATCGGGTTGCGTTTGTGCGGATGGACGATGGGAATTTCGCGGTGATGCCGGCGGCGGAGCCGGTCAAGCGGCTGAAGGGCATGCTCGCCAGACCGAAAAAGCCGATGTCATTGGCCGACATGGACAAGGCGATTGCGCAAGGGGCCAAGGGCGAGTGATCGGGTTGGACACAAAAGTCGTCATTCGCTTTCTGACGCAGGACGATCCCACTCAATCGGCGGCCGCAACCCGCGTTTTTGCACGTCTGACTCGCGAACAGCCGGGCTTTGTCAGTGCGGTCGTCCTGGCCGAGATCAGCTGGGTCCTGGCGCGCGCCTACAAGGTCTCACGCGAAGATATCGCCAAAGCGATCGACGGCTTGCTGCGCTCTGCCGAATTGATCATCGAGAATGTCGCCGCCGCCCATCGCGCCCTCGCCGCGTATCGCGCAGCACCCGGCGGCGAGTTTTCCGATGCGCTGATCGCTGAAACCGCAGCGCTTGCCGGCGTGCGTGAAGTCGTCACCTTTGACCGGATCGCCGCCCGCGATTTCGGCATGAAGCTGCTGGCCTAACCCCGCCGCCCCAAGCGCCAAAACACAAACCCCGCCGCCGCCCCGGCGGCGAGAGGGATGAGCAGCACCGCGCCAAACTCCGGCGCCGCCCAGGCTTCCTCCATCCGGGCAAACATGAAAGCCTGCACGCCGATCAAGATTGCGAACGCGCCGATCGCGCCGGCGGTCATGTCGGCCAACGGGCGCGGCAGGTCGAAGCGATGGGCAAGCGGGGTGAGGATCAGCGCCGCCGCGCCGCCGATAATCACCGCGATCACCAGCCCGGCCAGGACCAGCCCGCCCCAGATTGGGGCGAGGAAGCCGAGATCAAACAGGCCATTGGCCATCACCAGCGCGATAAACAGCGTGGCGCCCAGAAGGGCGGAGGCGAGGCTGGCGGCGGTCCAGGCTAGAAGCGGGCGGAGCATGGCGAAACCCTAACAACCCCGTCATTGGATCAGAAGCGCTAAACTGCGCCGGCAAAAAGTCTCGTTCGCGGCGGCGGCGGCGGTTGCCTATGTTTCTCCCAACCCCATCGTAAGGAGCCACCCATGGCCGACGGACACACGCGCCCCTTCACCGCCCACCGCATCGGGCACGGCATCATCTATGACGACATCACCCAGACGATCGGCAACACGCCTTTGGTGCGCTTGCCCAAACTCGCCGCCGCCCACGGCGTGGAAGCTGAAATCATCGGCAAGCTCGAATTCTTCAATCCCATCGCCAGCGTGAAAGACCGCATCGGCGTGGCGATGATCGACGATTTGGAGGCGGCGGGCAAAATCGGCCCGGGCACAACGCTGATTGAGCCAACCTCGGGAAATACCGGCATTGGCTTGGCCTTCGTGGCCGCTGCGCGCGGCTATCGACTGATCCTGGTCATGCCGGAAACCATGTCGGTAGAGCGGCGCAAGATGCTCGCTTATCTCGGCGCGGAACTGGTTTTGACACCCGGCCCGGAAGGCATGCGCGGCGCGGTTGCCAAAGCCAAGGAGCTCGTCGAAAGCACGCCAAACGCCATCACCCCGGGCCAGTTCGTCAACCCCGCCAATCCCGCCATTCACCGTCGCACCACGGCGGAAGAAATCTGGACCGATACCGGCGGACAGCTTGATTTCTTCGTTTCCGGCGTCGGCACCGGCGGCACGATCACTGGCGTGGGCCAAGTGCTGAAGCCGCGTTTGCCGGGGCTGAAGGTGGTGGCGGTGGAGCCGGAAGCCTCGCCCGTCTTGTCAGGCGCCGCCGCCGGCCCGCACAAAATCCAGGGCATTGGCGCAGGTTTCGTGCCGGAAGTGCTGGATCGCAGCGTCATCGACGAAATCGTCACGGTGTCCAACGATGACGCCTTCGCCACCGCCCGCGAAGCCGCGCGCCTGGAAGGTCTGCCCGGCGGCATTTCCACAGGCGCTGCGTTGAAGGCGGCGCTTAAGATTGGCGCCCGTCCGGAAAACAAGGGCAAGCGGATTGTGGCGATCGTGCCGAGCTTTGCGGAGCGTTATCTGTCCACGGCATTGTTTGACGGGCTATAGTGTTTCAGCGGACGCGACGTCGCGTCGCGGCCGTCGATGTCGCGACGCCGCTTTCCGTGCCGCGATCGCCTCTGCTACACGTGTTTAATCACAAGCAAAGGGGCTGTGCGATGGGACGACTTCAATCCATTCTTGGTGGGCTGCTCGGCGGTCAAGGCGGCATGGAAGGCGCGGTGATGGGCGCAGTCGGTGAATTGCTCAATCAGCCAGGCGGCATGGGCGGGCTGGTGCAAAAGTTTGAGGAAGCCGGCCTGGGCGACATCATCAAGGGCTGGATTTCCACGGGCCCCAATCCCGGCATTGATGCCGGTCAGCTTGCCGCAGCGCTTGGCCCCGACACGATCAAAGACCTCGCCGCTAAAACCGGCTTGGGTCACACTGCGTTGCTCGGCGGGCTCGCCGCGCAATTGCCGCAACTGATCGATCAACTGACGCCCCACGGAAACGCGGTTGAGGGCAATCAGCTGCAGCAGGCGCTGGGCGGATTGCTCGGCAAGCTCGGCGGCCAGTAAAGCGGCGATCGAACTTTACACCATGAAGCCGCGGCGCTGAGCGTCGCGGCTTCTTTGCTTTTGGTCGGCGGACTTACTTCGCGACGATCTTCGGCCAGTTCGCGTCGCCGGCTTTCACCAGGCCGGGAATGTCTTTTTCCCATTTGGTCTGAACCTCGCCATTATAGTTCAGATAGAGCTTGCCGTTGACGATCTTCCAGAAATTCGGATCGCCCTTGGCGGTATAGCCCTGGCTCACCGCCCAGGCGCAATAGCCGCCATATTGCGGGAAGTATTTGTCGGTCGCGGTGAGGAATGTGGCGCGATTGGCTGCGCTGGAAAAGCGCACTTCTGCGCCTTTGTAGGTGGCGGTGAATTTCGCGTCGCCCTTGACCGGCTTGCCGACCGCGAAGAACGCCACCGGGTCATAGCCGCCAACCGCGGTCTTCGAGGGCAACGCGGTATAGACGGGGGACGTGTCGGCATGGGCCGGCGTGGCGATGGCGATGGCGCCAAGGCTGAGCGCGCCGAACGCCAGCGATGTGGCGAGGACGCGAATGGTGCGAATGCAAAACATTGGTTTCTCCTGTGTTGAAAAGTAAGGGATGCTGAAGTTCAAGCGCGTACGGATGTTGCCGGGCTGAGGCGCGCCGCACCGGGTGTGGCCGGGACGAGCGCGCCGATGAGATCGCCGCCCAAAGCCGCCAATTCCTTGCGCCGCACGATGAGCAGCGCCAGCGTCGTAAACCAGATCGTCACTGCCGCCGCGAACAGACCGCCGCCGTCATTGTTTGGGTCGACGCCGAGCGGCGTCCACAAGTGGAAATTCACCGCCCCGCTCATCACCGCAAAGCCGATCGCCGCGCCGAGCGCTTGCAGTCGCTTGAGCGCCGGATGCAGGCCGACGAGCAGCAGGGAAGACGCGACCAGTTCAGCGGTTCCAATCGTGTACTGGCTGAACAGCCCAGCATGGGCAAACAGGCCGGGCAGGCCAAGGCTTGAGGCCCAGCCATCGAGCTTGGCGAAGATCACCTGGGTTTGCGGCGCATCGGTGAACTTGTAGCGCAGGCTGTCGAGGAACACCGCGGCGCTGAACAGCGACACCAACGGGGCAAAGTATTTTTCGATCGCTTTCATCGTCGTCTCCGCAGGGGCGATCACCTCGCCCATGCCGGGGACTACGCCGCCGCGACCGGCGCGGTTACGTCACCATTTGATGAAACGCGAAATGATGATGGCGCCGAGCGCGGCCGATAGGGCAATCGCCAGCGCATACCAGGTCGCGACGAACGCAATCTGATCGACCGGGCAATACATCGCATAGGCCATGGCCCCGATGCCGCCAGCGGCGGCCCCGATCGCTGCGCCCGCCGGCGCCAGCCGCGTTGGCGCCAGATCGCGCATGATCCAGGTCATCGCCGCCGCCGCCGGCGCGCCGAGCAGCGGAATGAGAACCAGGCACCACGGAAAGCGCCCGCCGGTCCAGGCCGTCATGCGCTCACCGGCCGGGGTGATCAGCAGCGCTGCGACAGCCGCGATGGCCGCAATCCCAAATAGGGCGCCGAGCAGGCCGATCAGCCGCCCAGCCCCACGCCCAGGCGCGGCGAACCGCACTGCCAGCGTCAATCCCGCCAGCGCAAACGCCGCCGAAAAGCCGGCTTTCAACAAAACCGGTGTCAGGGCCGCGCCAATATCGGGGCGCACGCCCAGCGCGCCAATCAACAACGCCCCGCCCACGCCAAACCCGGCAACGGCGGCGACTGCAAAGCGTGTGCGTTTCTTGGCCGGCGGCGCCGGTTCGATCCGGCGGGCGAGGGTTTCGATGAGATCATCCGTGTTCATGGCTTTGCCCCATCAGGCGCATCAGGGTTTTCAGACCGCGATGGATCGAGATCTTGATGTCGGATTCCGACAATCCAAGTTTGGCGGCGGCCTCGCGAATGCTGAGGTCATAGAGCTTGACCAGTTTGATCGCGGCCGATTGCTTGACCGGCAGGGCCTGCAACAGGCGCGTCACATCGCGTTTGGCCATGCCGGTGTCCGCGGCGGGCGCGACGCTGAGAGCGGCGTCATCGCCAGCATCGTCAATATCGATCGCAACACCGCGGCGTTTGCGGGCGCGCACGAAATCGATCAGTCGATACCGCGCAATGGCATACATCCATGCCGTCACCGGATAGGTGGGATCGTAACTGGCGCGTTTGGTGTGCAACGCGATCAGTACCTCTTGCACCAGGTCCTCAGCGTCCTGCGCCTGGTTGCGCAATCGCGCCCGTAAAAATGCCCGCACGAGGCCGGCCGCCGCTTTCAGGAATGCGGCATGGGCGGTGCTGTCGCCCATCAGCCCTTTGAGGAACACGGCCTTCAGTTCGGCTTCTTCGGTCATGTCACGAAGGGGTATACGCCGCCGCGCCGCAGCCGGTTACAGATTCTTGAGTCGTGACGCTTCATGCGCCGTCTTCGCCAAGCCACGAAGTGGCATTGCGCATCCAGGTTCGTCTCATGCGACCCTGCGCCCTCGGGTCTGACCATAAATGTCGACGGAGGCTCCTCAGGATCGGGTCCGGGGTGACGGCCGCTGCTTGGCTTCAGGATGAGTGATGGGCGGGGCAAAGGCCAACATGCAGAACCCGCCGTGACGTCGGTTGCTCAATGAGCCGTCTACGAAGCGCGCTTCTTGTTCGTTATTGGCGCCGGCGACAGTTCGAACGCATCCGGCACGGTGATCTGCTTGGGCGCTGTATCGATCTGATCGAGCGGTTCGATCTCGATACTGGGATCGCCAACGCCCAGTTCCTTGAACCGGCGCGCCTGCGGCAGCATCCGGCTTTCCACGGAGCTGACAAGATCGTTGTAATTGCGCACGCTCTTTTCCAGCGAATTGCCAACCGCGGAAATCTTTTCGGCGACCGTGTTCACGCGCTTGTACAACTCGCGGCCGAGATCGGCGATTTCGGCGGCGTTTTTGGCGCTTTCCTCCTGGCGCCAGCCATAAGCGACCGACTTGGCCAGGGCCACCATTGTCGCGGGCGTGCAGATGATGACCTTGTTGCGGGCGGCGTTTTCAAAGATTTCCGGATCGTGCTCCAAAGCGGCGATGTAGAAATTCTCGCCCGGCAGGAACATCACGACGAAATCGACCGCGCTTGGCACATGGGCGGAATAATCGGCTTGCGCCAGGCGCTTGGCGTGGGCCTTGATCTGGTCGGCGTGGCGCTTCAGGCCAGCGGCGCGGCCGGAATCGTCAACCGCTTCCATCGCTTCAAAATAGCCGGCGAGCGCGACCTTTGAATCAATCACCAGCGCGCCACCGCCGGGCATGCGCACCACGACGTCCGGGCGAAGCATTTTGGAATCGTCATTGGTGACGGTGGTTTGCTCCATGAAATCGGCGTGCGGCGACAGGCCGGCCAGCTCCAACACGTTGCGCAGCGTTGCTTCGCCCCAATTGCCGCGCGCTTTCGGTGCGGCTTTCAGCGCGTTTTCCAGATTGCGCGCGGCGGTCTGGGTTTCACGCATGGTTTGCGCGATCTGGGTAATCTGGGTGTCGATCGTGGTGTTCTGCGTCGCCAGTGCGCCGACCCGGTCGGTCAGCGCCTTGAACTGCTCCTGCACCGGGCCGAGCAGGGCCTGAACGCTGCCGGCGGCCTCGGATTTGTGCTTCTCAAAGGTTTGGCCGGCGACCGCCAGGAAGTCCTGCCGGCTGGCGGCAAGCGCCTTTTGCGCGACGGCCAGGAACCGCGCTTCGTCCTGGTCGGCGACCGATTGCAAGCCTTTTAGCAAAGCTTCCGCCTCCACGGCGCGGGCAAGCGTCTGCCCGACCTCGCTGCGCAAGGCGGCGAGGTCTGATTGTGCGCCGCTCAACGCCTCCAGCTTGACCCGCGCGCCGGCAAGCTCGGATTCGGCCGCCGCCTTGCCGGCCGAAGCGCGGCGCAGCTCATAAATCGCAAAGCCCAAGCCGCCCAACAGCAGGGCAAGCGCGAGCCAAATCATCGGGTGGGTGTTTTCCATGCGGGGAGGCTAACAGGATTCGGGGGAACTCGACGCAAGACCAGCGAAATGATCGGTTCGGCCTTGTATTGGAGTTCTCGCTGTCCAGCCAAGTCACGGTCACGCTCAGTCCGGAATTGCAGACTTTGGCCGAAGCTCAGATTCGCGCTGGCCGCGATCCCGATGTGGCAGCCTTTCTTAAACGCGCCTTGGCCCAGCTGATTGACGCGCCGTTTGAGCCGGAACCGGAGGCGCTGAAGGCATTGTTGGCGCAGGGCATGGCGGGCCCGTTCATAAGCGAAGCTGAAAGCGCGCAAGCCGTTCATATCATGCTCGCCACGCTCGAGAACGATGAGATCGTTTGAAGTTGGGCGGAGCAAGGCAAGCATCGCGCGATTTGCCCGAGAGTGGCGAATATCTGGCTAAGCGCCACAAAACCTTTGGCCACGATTCCACCAAAGCAAGACAGCGCGCCGTTGCGCGCCTGCTGCCCATATTGGCGGCCCTATCGGCACTGGGGAAGGCGCCCTTCCAAGGCGTGCAGCGCCCCGAGCTCGGCGTCGTCGTGAAGATGGTCACGCACGAAAATGGCGCGATCCATTTTGTTGGAGATGAACCGGCTGAGGTGGTTTGCATCTTCGGCGTGTTCTGGGGCGGACAAGAGCATGGGGGTCGAATACAGGGGCGACTTCGCCAAGAATAAAGCCGCCGGCGCGTTCCCCGCCGGCGGCTTTTTGAATTTATTTCAACGCCAAAATCACGCCGCGAATTGTTTGCCGAATTCGGTCAGCGCGTCCTTCAGCTTGCCTTCCATCACGCCGTCTTTGCCGAAGTCCTTCTTGTCGCGAAGGTCCTTCATCAGATCGGCCTTCTTGTTGCGCAGGAAGGTGACGAGTTCGGCTTCGTAGCGGCGTACGGCATTGGTCGCCACCGGATCGATGAAGCCGCGCGTGCCGGCGTACAGAAGCGCGATTTGCTCTTCCACCGGCACCGGGCTGAACTGGTCCTGCTTCAGCAATTCGGTGAGGCGTGCGCCGCGGTTCAGCGCCTTCTGCGTCGAGGCGTCGAGGTCGGAGCCGAACTTGGCGAAGGCGGCGAGTTCGCGGAACTGTGCGAGTTCGCCTTTCAGCGGGCCGACGGCGGTTTTCATTGCCTTGACTTGCGCGGACGATCCCACGCGCGACACCGACAAGCCGACATTCACCGCTGGGCGCACGCCCTGATAGAACAAGTCGGTTTCCAGGAAGATCTGGCCGTCGGTGATCGAGATCACATTGGTGGGAATATAGGCGGACACGTCATTGGCTTGGGTTTCGATAACGGGCAGGGCGGTCAGCGAACCGGCGCCGTTTTCGTCATTCAATTTCGCAGCGCGCTCCAGCAGGCGGGAGTGCAGATAGAACACGTCGCCCGGATAGGCTTCGCGGCCCGGCGGGCGGCGAAGCAGCAAGGACATCTGGCGATAGGCCACGGCCTGCTTGGACAAATCATCATAGATGATCAGCGCGTGCATGCCATTGTCGCGGAAATATTCGCCCATCGCGCAGCCGGAGAACGGCGCCAGGAATTGCAGCGGGGCCGGATCAGATGCGGTCGCGGCGACGATGATCGAATAGCCGAGCGCGCCGCGTTCTTCGAGCACCTTGACAACCTGCGCCACGGTCGAGCGCTTTTGCCCGATCACGACATAGACGCAGTAGAGCTTTTCCTTTTCCGACAGGCCTTGGTCGTGGGCTTCCTTTTGGTACAGGATCGCATCGACGGCGACGGCGGTCTTGCCGGTCTGGCGGTCGCCGATGATCAGTTCGCGCTGGCCGCGCCCGATCGGGATCAGCGAATCGATCGCCTTGATGCCGGTCTGCATCGGCTCGTGCACGGATTTGCGCGGCATGATGCCCGGCGCCTTCACGTCCACGCGGCGCATTTCGGCGCCAACGATTGGGCCCTTGCCGTCGACTGGTTCGCCCAGCGGGTTGACGACGCGGCCGAGCAAGCCCTTGCCAACCGGCACTTCCACGATCTGGCCGAGCCGCTTGACGGTATCGCCTTCCTTCAGGCCGCGGTCGTCGCCGAACACGACGACGCCGACATTGTCCTTTTCCAGGTTCAGCGCCATGCCCTTCACGCCGCTCGGAAACTCGACCATTTCGCCGGCCTGGACCTTGTCAAGGCCATAAACGCGGGCGATGCCGTCGCCGATCGACAGCACGCGGCCGACATCGGCGACCTGCGCTTCAGAGCCGAAATCCTTGATCTGCTCTTTCAGGATGGCGGAAATTTCCGCGGCGCGGACGTCCATGGTCATATGCTCCTCATCGTCATTGCTCAGGCCGCTTTCATCGCGCGGCGCAAGGTTTCCAGTTTGCTTTTCAGCGAGGCGTCGTATTGGCGCGAGCCGATGCGCACGATAAATCCGCCGATCAGATCGGGATCGACTTTGGCGACCGTTTCCACAGCCCCGCCAACCGCATCGCGCACGCCGGCCAATATCGTTTCCAGTTCGCCCGGGCTGAGCGGTTTGGCTGAGATCACTTCCACCGGCTTCACGCCGCGATGGGCGGCAAACAGCGCGGCGAACGAGTCTGCGATGGCCGGCAGGTCTTTGGCGCGGCCGTTCTGCACCACAACCCCGACCAGATTTCGGCCGAGCGCACTTAATCCCAGCTTGGCCGCGACCGCCGCGAAGGCGCGAGCCTTATCTTCGACTGCAAACATCGGCGACGCCGCCGCCAGCCGCAGATCGGCGCTGTCGATAAAGGCCGCTTTCACGGCCTTCAAATCATTGGCCACCGCATCCAGCGCGCCTGCATCCTTTGCGAGGTCGAACGCCGCCTGCGCATAGCGCATCGCCGCTTCGGAGCCTTGAACTTGTCCGTCTGCCACGGTGTCGATCCTAGAAGCCATGTGCGCCTTCGGCTTCGACCACAGGTCGGCTAGGCGGCGCACGCGGCGGGGGAGGGTCTGCCGCACCTGCGAGCCCCCGCAGACACGGCGCGCGCGAGATAGCACGCGCCGGTTTGGATTGACAACCGGGCTCGGGCGGTGCGCCGCAACTTGCCTCTGGCGGCGGCGTCCGGCAAGGACGGGCGCATGCGATGTCTCTATCTTTCGGCCTTTCTGCTGCTTGGCGCTTGCGCTTCGGCGCCGCCCGCGACGCACCCTGTTGCCGGCCCGCCGGTTCCAGCCACGGCCGACCGCCTGCCCGATGGCGCTGCCGTTGTCGCAGCCTTGGCGCGCGCCGGCCAGCCTGATGCGCTGACATTGGATCAGGCTACAGCCTTGATTGGCCCACCCGATCTGGAGCGCCGCGACGGGCTCGGCGTCTTTCAAACCTACCGACTGGACAGCTGCGCGCTGCTGCTGGCCTTCGCAATGGACGCACGCGGCGTGCAGCGCCTGCGCCGTGCAGAGGCCGGCATTCGCCGCGCCGGCGATCCGCCGCCGGACCCGCAAACCTGTTTTGCCGCCGCCGGCGGCCGGCAAGGGCAAAAATGATGCCCAAAATCGCTTATCTCACCAGCGCTAGCTATCGCGGCCGAGCCATGGCGGCCGGCGAACTGCCGCAGGCCGAGGCGGAGGATTTCCCGCTGCAACAGGCCGCCGCCGCGGCTTTGGGCCTTTCCTATGAGGTGCTGCATTGGGACGATCCGCAGCTGCTCAACCAAGCCTGGGACGGCGCATTGATCCGCTCCTGCTGGGATTATCATGAACGGCCCGAAGCATTCGCCGCCCAGCTTACGGCCTTTGAGGCGCAAGGCGGGCGGGTGTTTAATCCGTCGCGGATCGTGGCCTGGAACGCGCGCAAAACCTATCTGCGCGGGCTTGGCGAGGCAGGCGCTCCAACGATCGACACGCTGTGGCCAGACAAAATCGACGGTCACACGATTGCCGGCGCTTTCAGCGATTTGGACGCCGCCGAAATTGTGGTGAAGCCGCAGATCGGCGCCGGCTCGCGCCGCACCATCCGGCTCAAGCGCAATGCCTGGAGCGAGGCCGATCTGATCGAGGCGCCGCTGGGCGCGGCGATGATTCAGCCGTTTCTGCCGAGCATCGAAACCGAAGGCGAATATTCGCTGTTTCTGTTTGGCTCCGAACCGGCCCATGCGATTGCCAAAAAGCCCAAGCCCGGCGGCTGGTACGCCAATGTCGATGATCCCTTGTTTGCCGCCACGGACCCAACGCCGGACATGATGCGCCTGGCCGATGAGGTCGCGGCGCTGGCGCCAGCCGGCATGCTCTATGCGCGCATTGATCTGGTTCGCGGGCTTGATGGCGCGTTGAAGCTGATCGAATTGGAGGCGATTGAGCCTTATTTGTTTTTGCGTTTCGCGCCGCGGGCGGCGGGCGCCTTTGCCGCGGCCTTGGCGGCGGCTTTGGGCTGAGCTTTCTTCACCGCCGCGCCCTCAATCGTCTTATCCTTGAACATGCACAGATGCGCGATCACGCAATCCGGGCAGCGCGGTTTACGGGCAAGACAAATGTAGCGGCCATGCAGAATCAGCCAGTGATGGGCGCCGAGCAGATAGTCCGGCGGGGTCACCCGCATCAAAATCTCTTCGATGTGATCGGGGGTCTTGCCGGGGGCGAGGCCGGTGCGGTTGCCGACGCGGAAAACATGCGTGTCCACCGCAATCGCCGGCACGCGAAACGCCTCCAACAGCACGACATTGGCGGTCTTGCGGCCAACGCCGGGCAGCTTCTGCAGCGCCTCCAGATCGGCCGGCACTTGCCCGCCGAAATCGTCGATCAGCATTTGCGACAGCGCGATGACGTTCTTGGCCTTGTTGCGCCACAGCCCGATGGTTTTGATGTGTTCGGCCAATCCCGCTTCGCCGAGCTTGAGCATTTTCTGCGGCGTGTCGACGATCTTGAACAGCTTTTCGGTGGCGCGATTGACGCCCTTGTCCGTTGCTTGCGCCGACAGCGCGACGGCGACGACCAGCGTGTAAGGGTTGGTGAAATCGAGTTCCGTGCGCGGCTCAGGGTTGGATTTGGCCAAAGCGGCAAAGAGTTCGGCGGCCTGGGCGCGGGTGAGTTTCGATTTCCGGGTGGGCTTCTTTGTGGGCATGACGCCTGATGCACCATTTGCCCGCAGCCCTCAACGCGGTTTTGGCGTCCGCTCATTTGGCGCCGCCAGCGTTATTTTTGTCTGGATTGTCAGCGACACTTTCTTGCCGTCTTCGCGCGTCAGGCGGGTTTGCCACACGCTGGTGGCCCGCCCGATCTGGATTGGCGTGGTTTCGCCGAGCGCGATGGAGCCCTCCAGGCTTGCGCCCAGGAGGTAGGTTTTGCTTTCCAGCGTGGTCGTTCGGACGCCCGGGGCCAGGTTCAGAAAGCCGCCGATCGCGCCATCGCATCGGCCATCGCCATTGCTGCCCCGCCATGCAGAACGCCGCCGGCCGTGCACAGATCGGCCGATAGGGGCAGGCCGGCGGCGACTCGCATGGGCGTGGCTTCCAGGATTTATAGGCCCATCAGCTTGGAGAACGGCATCGTGTCCGCAAGTTGGGTCATGGTCTGCGCTCGTTCAGAAAGGCTTCGAGGGCCGCCGCAAAATCCGGGTCGCTGACGGCGGTCATGGCGCACATGTCCAGGCAAAGCCGCTATAGGCGGGCGCAGACAATCTGCCACAAGGGCACGTCCAGGCGCAGATCCGGGGCCGGCCATTCCGCCGCCAGCCGATAGCCCAGCTTCGCCATTCCAGCCAGCAGCTCGCTGCGCGCAGCGGAACGGCCATGGCGGCGATGGTCGGGCAAAATCGCGCGGGGGCCGGCGCCCAGATCGTCATCGGCCAGACGCGCGCCTGCGCCGGCCAAGAATGATCGTTCCATGGGCTTCCTCCGCTGGCATGGTCACGCTACACGGCTCGCCATGCAAGACCGGATCAAACCGCTCCAAGGCGTGATGAACTTTCGCGACTTTGGCCACTATCTCTCACGTCATGGCGGGCGCGTGCGGCGTGGGGCGCTGTATCGCTCCGCCCATTTCGCCGAAGCGACCGATACCGACAGGAGCGCACTCGATCAGCTTGGCGTGGCGCTGCTGGCGGATCTGCGCCGCCCCGAGGAGCGTGCGCAGGAGCCCAATCGCTGGCCCAGCGCAGGTGTTGCGGTGCTGACCAATGACGAGGGCGTCAACACCCCGCCGCCGCATCTGGCCGCGGTCAACGCCGCCGATTGGTCGCCTGCCGGCGTGGAAGGCTATATGCGCGCCACCTATGGCGCCTATCCGTTTGAGCCACGTTATGTCGCCTTGTTTGGCGGGTTTTTGCGCGGGCTTGCCGATGGTGAAGGGGCGGCCGTGGTGCATTGTGCGGCTGGCAAGGACCGCACCGGCTGTCTGTGTGCGCTGACCTTGCGGCTGGTCGGCGTCGCTGACGATGAAACCATCGCCGACTATCTGATCACCAATCAGACGATCGACTGGGACAAGCGCTTGCCGGCCATGCGTGAGCGGATCGCTGCACGCTATGGCGAAGCGCCGGGCGATGCGGCGCTGCACAAAATGCTTGGCGTGCAGGAAGATTTTCTGGCTGCCTATTTCGCCGCGATCGCCGAAGAATTCGCCAGTCTGGAACGCTATGCCGAGGTGGTGCTGGACCTGGACGCGGCGCGGCTGAACCGCATGCGGGCGCGGCTGCTCGCTGAAAGCGGCGCATAAGGCGGCTTGCCAAAGGCGCCGCGCGCCGCACATTGGGGCCATGACGCCACGCTGGGAGAAGTTGCCAAGCCCGCCACAGGCGCCAACCGGCGCCTTGTTCATGGATGCGGTGTTGCGGCCCAATCGGTCGCTCAGCGTCAAAGCTTTCACGCTGCTGATCGCTGTGTTCGTGGCGCTCAATGCCGCGATCGGGGTGATGTTTGCGCTGCAGGGCGCTTATCCGGTGTTGGCGTTTCTGGCGCTGGATGTGGTGCTGGTGATCGTCGCGTTCAGGATCAATTACCGCGACGGGCGCGCGCAAGAACGGGTGCAGGTGGCGGCCGATCGGGTGCATGTCGTGCGTCGCCCGGTCAAGGGCGCCGACGCGCACTGGGTCGTCAATCCCGCCTGGGCGCGGGTGGAGGGCGAAGACAGCGCCGTGCGGATCGCGGCCGGCGGGCGCCATCTTGACGTTGCGGCGTTCCTGTCGCCGGAGGAGCGGGCCGCGTTTGCCGCTGCACTGGAAGCCGCCATCCGCAAGGCGCGGGCAGCGCCTGGTTAGACGCCCAAAATATCCGCCATCGCATAAAGGCCCGGCGGCTTGTCCGCCGCCCAGTGCGCCGCCGCCAGCGCGCCGACGGCAAACAGCGCCCGGTCCGCGGCGTGATGGGAGAGCGTGATTGTCTCCATCGCGGAGGCAAACAGCACGCTGTGATCGCCGATGACGCCGCCACCGCGCAGGGAGGCAAACCCGATCTTGCCGGCCGGGCGCGGGCCGGTCACGCCGTCATGCGGCGGCAGGCGAAGGTCACTTAAAGGCGCGCCGCGGCCGGCGGCGGCGGCCTCACCCAGCAGCAGGGCGGCGCCGGACGGCGCATCGATCTTGGCGCGGTGATGGGCTTCAAGGATTTCGATGTCCCAGTCGGCGCCGAGGCGCGCGGCGGCTTGGCGCACCAGCGCGGCGAGCAGGTTCACGCCCAAGCTGAAATTGCCGCTTTTGACGATGGCGAAGCGGGCCGCGAACGGCGCCAAAGCGGCTTCTTGTTCGGCGGTCCAGCCGGTGGCGCCGAGCACGGCGGCGCGCGGGCCGTTCAGTGCGGCAAGGCTGGCCAAAGTCGCTGCCGGGCTGGTGAAGTCGATCCAGGCGGTGGCGGGCCGGCCGGCGGCGGTGATGTCGGCGGTGATGACGCCAGCGCCGGCGCTGGCGCCCAAAGCGGGCGAATCGGGGCGCTCTGTGGCGCCGACAATGCGGCACTGGGAAGCGGCGGCGGCGGCGGTCAGCGCGCGGCCCATGCGGCCGTCGGCGCCGGCAATGGCGATATCCAACATGGCGCTAGATGGCCCAGCGTGGCCGGGCTTGTCTATCCGCTCTGCGCCGGCGGCGGGGTTGGCGTTGGATTGGGATCAAGCGCCGGCGCCTTGATCTTGCCGGCGACCGGGAAAATCACCCGCTGATAGAACAGCGCCACGCCGATGATCGTCACGCCGAGGCCGAGGAAAGACAGCGCCCGCAGGCCGCCTTCCAACGCGCCCATATCGAACACAAAGGCTTTCACCACCGCGCCCATCAGCACCGCCAGTGAGGCATAACGCAGCGCCGGGCGCTTGCGCATGAGCCCAAGACCCAAAAGCGCCAGCGCAAACGCGATCCACACCGCTGTATAGGCCCAGGCTTCAAGTTGCAGATAGCCCGGTCCGGCCATGCCGGCGGCGCCGTGGAAGCTGCGGCGCACTTCCAGGGTCAGCCACAAAAACGCAAACGCCATCGCCGCGCCGCCAGCAAGGCGGGCGCGCTCGGGCAGGTTCTGGCCGCGGCGCAGCACGGCATAGGCGCCCAGAATGAGCGCTGGAAGCGCAAACGCCGCCAGCAGCACATTGAACATGGGTGCGCCCGGCGCCGGGCGCGGATCAAGCCCCCACCACGGATTCAGCACAATCACCGTCATCAGCACGCCGTGCAGCAGCGCCCCGGCAAACACCGCCAGCTCAGACCAGAACAGCAATGCCCGCGGCCGTCCGCCGAACCGCACCGCCAGGCCCAAAGCCAAAGCGAGCCAGGCAAGGGTGTGACCGCCGGCTTCGCCGAGTGAATTGTACGGCGCGCCGAGAAAGCCGTTATTGGCGATATGGCGCACTTCCATCGACAGGAAGGCGGCTGAAAGCACCAGCGCGCCGACCTCCAGGCCCTGCACGATCCGGGTGTCGTCGCGGCCCTTGGTGCGGTCAAACAGGCGCGCTGCGACAATGAAGGATGCGATCGCCACGCCATAGGCCGGCAGCAGCGCGTTGAACACGGGCGTTGCGCCGACATTGTAGGTGAACACCGCCGCGGGGAAAGTGAGCAGCGCCACCGCCGCCGCCGCCACCAGGGCTGCGGCGAATTTCAGCGCCGCCAGATTGTAGCGCCGATCGACAAACGCAAAGCATGGCAGCAGCACCGCCAGCGCAGTCGGCGTCCAGATACCGTCAAGCAGGAAAATCGGCGTCATGGCGGCGGCGCCCGCTGTGCCCAGCGTGAACGCGGCGGACGCGCCGGGCGCATTGTAGGCGCTGCCAACGCGGCGCAGCATCTGCACCAAAGCCCCGGCATTGAGCAGCGCGAGAAACGTCGCCGCGGCCGCCCAAAAGGCCGGCTGGCCGAAGCCGCCTCCGACATCGCGCAGCGCGATCAGAACCCCCAGCGGGCCGAGCGCCGACAGCGCCGCGCCCGGCCCGGCAATCGTATTGCGCGCCATCATCAGCCAGCCGCCGACACTCATTGCAAGGCCCAGTGCTGCAGCGCTGCGGAACAGTGCGACCGGGCCAAGCACCAAATCTGCGCCGCCATCCGCCGCCGTTAGCCGCGGCCAGACCGCAAGCGCCGCCAAGGCGATCGCGGCCGCAATCAGCGGAACCAGCCCAAAGCTCTGGCGCCAGACTGCAAGCCCGATAGCCACACCCAAAAAGCCAATCATCACGGTCAGCGCGCCCGGCGCGTGGCCGGAACGCTCCACGATCGCCAGAATCAGCACGGCGCTGACCAGGGCCACCGCATAAGCGGCCAACAGGCCTTCCGACCACGCCACGCTCGGCCGGCCGGCGGCAGTAAACTGCAAAGGCTGTTTGGCGTCGTCTGCGGCAAACAGCGCCGCGACCAGCGCCAGCGCCAACGCATAGAGGCCAGCCAGGGGCAGCGCCAGATCATTGAGCGCCGGCAGCAGCGCTGCGCCCGCCACGCCCCACACCAGCGCCCCGGCGCTCGCCAGCCAGATCAGGCCCGGCCATTTGCGCAAATGGATGATCGACAAGGCCGCAACCGTCAGAGCGGTGAGATAGCCATAAAGCAAGGCCGGATTGGCTTGCGGGCCGGGGATCAAGGCCGGTGCGGCGTAGCCGCCAATCAGGCCCAGCACGGTAAACCACGGCCCATGCCGCAGAGACAACACCACCGCCGCCAAACCGCTGGCCGCCAAAAGCGCAAAAGCCGCCGGCGGCGGCAAAAGCGCAGGGCCCTGGGCGGTTTCGCGCCAGGTTGTGGTCCCGGCCCAGGCGGTGGCGAACAGGCCAAACAAGCCGAGCGCGGCCAGGATTGCTGGCAATCGCTTGAGCTGGCTGGCGGCGAGCCAGCCGGTCGGCGGTCGGCTCTTGACCCATTCGGATGCGGCTAAAGCCAACAAGCTGAAGCCAAACGCGGTGGCGATCTGGGCGCGCGGGCCATACCAGCCCTGGGCGGCGGCGAACGACACAAAGGAAATCACCGCCAGGGCGATGAGCGCCGCCCCGATCCAGACAAACCAATTGGCGGTCAGCGTCTGTTCGATGCCGGCCATTTTGCGCTTACGCTCCAGCATCATCGGCTGCGGGCGTGGGAAGGCCGGGCCGGCCACGGCGGCGGGCGCCTCTTCGCGGGCGGCGACCGGCTCGGGTTGCGGCTGCGGTTCGGGCTGGGCGACCGCCGGCTCCGGCGGCGCAGCGCCCGGCTCCGGTTTGGCGAGCGGCTGCGGTTCGGCGGCTTGCGGCTCGGCCGGGGAAACGGCCGGGGCGGGCGGCGTGTCGATTTGGGGCGCCGTGACCACAGGCATAGGCGTCCGGGCGGGGATCGGCGCGGGCGCGGGCGCGGGCGCGGGCGCGGGCGGCGCCGGCGCCGGCTTTGGGGCCAGCTGTGGCG
>JBEIHY010000057.1:0-21525 GCA_040381035.1 Hyphomonadaceae bacterium | reverse complement strand
TCGTCGCGCAAAGCGTAGCGGTGCATGCATCGGCCTCCTGATTGCCGACGCTCCATGGGTCAGAGAGAAAGTGATTTGGGAAACCCAGAAATGACGGATGAGGCCCAACGCTTCCGATTTTGCGCCCAACGCGGCTGAAAGAACTCAGGCCAACTGACGACACGCCCTAGTCAATTGGCGCTCGCCAACCCCACCGCCGCCAGCGCCTCGTTCTGCCGCGCCGCCAAAGCGCTTTCGGAAAAGTCAGCGATCTGGGCTTCAAACAGACGATGGAAATTGATTTCGGCGCCCAGGTGCAGGAACGCCGCGCCCAAGCCAATGGCGGCGCGGTCCATGAACACGAATTCGCGCGGCACCCGCACCGGGCCAAACTTGGCGATCTCGTCTTTCACTTTCATAATTTCGCGCCGGCCATATTCGCCGGGCGAAACGCCGTCCGCGGCGGTGCGCACGCGATCGTCGAGCATCGGCGCATACATGAACTTGGCCCAGATCGTCAGCGCCTCCACCGCCCCGCGCGGCAGTTCGCCAAAGCCCCAATCGCGATACGCATCGCCCACGCCGTCGATGTCGTCGCGCTGGAGCGCGCGATAGAGATTAACAACCCCTTGCACGAATTTCGGCGGGAAAATCCGCACGCAGCCGAAGTCGAGCATGTTTAAGGTCTCGGCGCCCGGCGTGAAGGTGTAATTGCCGAGATGCGGATCACCATGGATGACGCCGAAGCGCGCCATCGGGCGCCACCAGGCGACGAACAGCAGCTCCGCCATCCGGTTGCGCACCTCCTGCGGCGCCTCCAGCATGGATTTGAAGCTCGCGCCCTCCAGCCATGTCATCGTCAGCAGGCGCTTGGTTGACAACTCATGAACTGGCGTCGGCACGGCAAGGCCCGGCGTGTCGGCGTGCATGCGCCGATACAGCGCCATGTGTTTGGCCTCACGCTCATAGTCCAATTCCTCGCGCAGCCGGTCGGCGAGTTCGATCTGGATCTGGCTGGGATCGACCACTTTGCCGAACCGGCGATAGACCCCAATCAGGTTGTTGAGCTGGGTGATATCGGCTTCAACGGCAGAGGCCATTTCCGGATATTGCAGCTTGCAGGCGAGCTCACGGCCATCGGCGTGCGCGCGATGCACCTGGCCGAGGGAAGCCGCGGCCGCCGCCTCGCGGGTGAAGCTGGAGAATTTCGTTTCCCATTCGGACCCGAGTTCGCCGCGCATCCGGCGCTGCACAAACGGCCACCCCATGGACGGCGCATTGGTCTGCAGCTGGGCCAATTCGTCGGCCATCTCTTTTGGCAAAAGGTCGGGGATGGTGGCCATCATTTGCGCCACTTTCATCAACGGTCCCTTGGAGCGGCCGAGCGCGGCCTTGAGTGCGGCGGCGATCTGGCGGTCGGCTTCCTCGCCGCCGAACAGGCGCGCGGCGCCTGCGGCCATCCCGGCTCCGGCGAGATTGGCGCCGACATTGGCGATGCGGCCGAGACGGGCCGACAGGCGGTCGCGCTCGGGGTCGTTCAGCGGATCGTTGCTCATCGCCTCTATGTAGGGCGTCGGCGCGCTTTTGCCGATGGGGCGGGGGGGGGAAATGTCGCAGATGCGATAGGTAAAGTTTGCGATTGCCAGCGCACCCTTGCCAGATGCCGTTTGCGTCCACATTTAGCATTAAACACGGAATATCCGTGTTCGGACGATTTGTGCCAAAACAGTGCGGCTTTAACCGGGCCTTGACCTTGGTGCGCTACAGCAAAGCCCAAGATCGCCCACAAGAGAGGCGACGGGGTGTCTACCATGTCCAAAACCGTTCTCGTCGTTGACGACGATCCGGCCCAGCGCCGTTTGCTGCAGGCGTCTGTCGAGCGCCAGGGCTTTGTGACCAAGTGCGCCGGCGATGGCCGCAGCGCCTTGGAACTCATCAACGACGTGGATGTCGTGCTGCTCGACCTCGTCATGCCGGGCATGACGGGTATGGAAGTGCTGCGCGAAATCCGCACCCGCCGGCCTGGTCTGCCGGCGATCGTGCTGACCGCTTCGGGCGGTGTTGATACCGTCGTGAAAGCGATGCAGGCGGGCGCGGCCGACTTTTTCGTCAAGCCGGCAAGCCCGGAGCGCATCCTGGTTTCGATCCGCAACGCTTTGGAAACGTCAACGCTGAAGGCCGAAGTCGTGCGCCTGGCTAAGAAGGCCGTCGGCAAAATAGGCTTTGAAGACATGGTGGCCTCGACGCCGGCGATGAATGCGGTGATCCGCATGGGCCGGCGCGCCGCGACCTCCACGATCCCGGTTTTGATTACTGGCGAAAGCGGCGTCGGCAAGGAAGTCCTGGCCCGTGCGATCCAGTCAGCGAGCGCGCGCGCAACGAAACCCTTCGTGACCGTGAACTGCGGCGCGATCCCGGAAAATCTGGTTGAGAGCATTCTGTTTGGCCACGCCAAGGGCGCGTTCACCGGCGCCGTTGACAATCACGCCGGCAAGTTTGTCGAAGCCAATGGCGGCACGCTGTTTCTGGATGAAGTGGGCGAATTGCCGCTTGATACGCAAGTAAAGCTGCTGCGCGTGCTGCAGGAAAGCGAAGTCGATCCGGTTGGCGGCAAAAAGCCGGTCAAGGTCGATGTGCGCATCATCAGCGCCACCAACAAGGATTTGCTGAAGCTCGTCGCCGAAGGCCGGTTCCGCGAAGACCTGTATTATCGCTTGAATGTCTTCCCCATCGAGGCGCCGCCCCTGCGCGAGCGCAAGGCTGACATTCCGGCCATGGTTGGCCGCTTCATCGCGCGTTTCAACGCCGAAGAGGGCCGCAATGTGAAGGCGTGCGCGCCGGATACGATGCAGATGCTGCTCGATTTCGATTGGCCGGGCAATGTGCGCCAACTAGAAAACGCGATCTTCCGCGCTGTCATTCTGTGCGAGGGCGAGCATCTTCAGATCGAGGATTTTCCGCAGATCGCCGGCTTGCGTTTGCGCCAACCTTTGACGCCCGCGAATGATCTGCTTCCGGACAATGCGCCGGCGTCGGCCAATGACTTCATCCCGCCCGCGCCGCTGCTGCCGCAAACGAAGTTCCAGGTGTTTGGCGAGCCGCCGCCGCCGCCGGTTCTGGTGTTTGACGAGAAGGGCCATGTTCGTCCCCTCGAAGCGATTGAGCGCGATCTGATTCAACTCGCCATCGAACATTATGCCAGCCACATGAGTGAGGTGGCGCGCCGCCTCGGCATCGGTCGCTCCACGCTGTATCGCAAGCTGCGCGAATATGGCCTCGATGAACATCCCGCCGCTGCGGGCTTGGAGCTCTGACCCCAGGGCACATTGACGCAAAGTTTGAACACGATACCCTCCCGGCCAAACCGGGAGGGTTTTCATGCCGCACAAGCGGGTCTGCATTATTGGCGCGGGTGCGTCCGGTTTTTCCACGGCCAAGCGCCTGAAGGGCGAAGGCATCGGATACGACTGCTTTGAGATGTCGGATGATGTCGGCGGGCTATGGTATTACAAAAACCCCAATGGCCGATCGGGCTGCTATGAAAGCCTGCACATCGACACCTCGAAATGGCGCCTGGCGTTTGAAGATTTTCCAATCCCGGCGCACTTTCCTGACTTTCCCCATCATCGCCAGCTGCATGACTATTTCTGCGCTTATGTCGATCATTTCGGCCTGCGCGACACGATCACGTTCAACACCAAGGTGGAGCGCGCGGCGCGCAACGCCAGCGGCGGTTGGGATGTGACTTTGGCGGACGGCCAAACGCGCAGTTATGACGCGCTGGTCGTGGCCAATGGCCATCACTGGAACCCCAATCTGCCGCAGGACTATCCCGGCCACTTCGCCGGGGCGCAAATTCACAGCCACGATTATCGCACGCCGTTTGAGCCGATAGAGATGCGCGGCAAGCATGTGCTGGTGGTCGGCGCCGGCAATTCGGCGATGGATATCGCTTCTGAGCTGTCGCAGAAGCCGATCGCGACCAGCTTGTGCATCTCGATGCGCCGCGGCGTGTGGGTGCTGCCGAAATATCTCAACGGTTTGCCGGCCGACAAAAACCCTGCGCCGGCCTGGATGCCGCTGGCGATTCAAAAATCCCTCGGCCGCTCGATGATCAAAAAGGCGATCGGGCGCATGGAAGATTATGGCCTGCCCAAGCCCGATCATGAGCCGCTGGAGGCGCATCCGTCGGTGTCGGGCGAATTTCTCACCCGTGTCGGCTGCGGCGACATCCTCCCAAAGCCCGGCATCAAGGCTTTGGAGGGCGATCATGTGCGTTTCACCGACGACAGCCGCTTCCGCGCCGATGTCATCGTGTGGGCGACCGGCTACAAAATCAGTTTTCCGTTCTTCGCCGATCCCGAACTACAACCTAAGAACAACGCTTTCCCGCTGTGGAAGCGGATGATCAAGCCGGGCATCGACAATCTCTATTTCGTCGGCCTTGCCCAGCCGCTGCCGACGCTGGTGAACTTCGCTGAGCAGCAATCCAAGCTGGTGGCGGGCCATCTGTCCGGCGCCTATGCGCTACCGGACTCTGCGACGATGCGTCGCCAGATCGAGGCCGATGAAAGGCGCTATCTTGGCGGCTATTATCAAAGCCAACGCCACACCATCCAGGTGGATTTCGGCCATTATGTCGCTGATCTGCTGAAGGAGGTCGAACTGGGCAAGAACCGCGCCCGGCGGGCTGGCGTTTGAGGGGGGGGCGACGGGGGTGGGGAATGCGGCACTTGGTTTTCATCATCGCTGCAGCATTTTTGGTTTGGGCGGCGGGCGCGGATCCGGCAGGCGCACCGGGAGGCAGCCACAGCGCACCGCCCGCTTCGGCCGCAACGCCTCATCCTCAGCCGGCTTTGCCCAACCCATCGCCGGCGGCCCTGGCCGCCGCCAAGGAACTGGTGTTGTTGCAAATGCCCGAGAGGCATTACGCCGAAGGGATCATCGCTGTCCTGCCAACATTCGTCGGTCTGCGTTTGCGCGCGAGCGGTCTGTCGGCTGAGCGCCAGCGCGCCGTGTTGGCGGCATTGGCGGACGAAGCGCGCAAAATTGACGAAACCTGGATGCGTGAGGCGACGGCGCGGCTCTATGCGGAAACTTTCTGTGAGGCCGATCTGACGGCCCTTCTCGCCTTTTTCGCAGTGACGTTGGAAAGCGTTGGTCGGACCAACAGATTGACTTGTTCCGCGCCTCTTCGGCGTTGGGCTATGAATGGGGCCGTGTCGTTTTGGCGCCACGGATCATGCCGCGGCTCGCCGAGTTGCTCGCCAAGGAACTCAAACAGGCCGATCCATGAAGGCTAAATTCCTCCTCAACCCAATGGCGGCGGCGCTATGTGTCTGGGTGCTTGCCGGCTGCGCCACCACCGGATCCGCTGCTGATCCGCGCGCGGTGGCGCAGGATGTCTATCGCTTGTCCGGCGGGCTGGAAGAGGCGCGGCTGGCGCTGCGCTATGCGGGCGGGTTTGGTTTCGGATCGCTGGGCTCCGATATCGGCGAGCGTTGCCGCAGAGTGCTGGGTCGCGATCCGTCCGCCATGGCCCGCGCGGCGTGCGAGATGGCCGAAGCCGCCTCGGACGCGGCCCGCGCCAGCGGCAGGGACGCCGCCAAGGCCGGCGGGGCCGCCCTTGATGCGCTTGAATCTCGCGCCGTCGACGCCATGGTGGCTACCTATACGCCGGCAGAACTCGCCGCAATGCGGCGCTATTACGCCTCGCCCGAAGGGCGCTCGGTGGTCGCCAAACGCCAGCAGTTTTGGGCCAATCTGGTCGCGGGCGCAAAGTCGCCATAAGCCGCTTCGGCCGGTGAAGTTGACGGCCCGTCATGATCGCGTAATGGTGTCGACCAGATAAGGGCGATCATGACGCGGCATGCACATCAGGTCGGGACGTGAGTGAAGTTGAAACTCTGGCGCCGTTCGATCCGGGCGAGGCCGTCGGCAAGCGCGAACGCGCCAAGGCGGCCAATCGCGCGGCCATTCTGGACGCGGCGCGGCGGGTGTTCGGCCAGCTCGGTTATGAAGCCACCAGCGTGCGCGACATTATCCGCGGTACGGACCTCGCCTCCGGCACCTTCTACAATTACTTCAAATCCAAAGAAGAGGTGTTTGAAGCCCTGCAGGATGACGGCGCGCGCCGCTTCCGACCCATTCTGCGCGCCCAGGCTGAAGCGGCCGAAACGGTGGAAGATTATGTCGGCGCAGCGATTTGCGCCTATTTCGAGTTCCTGGCCGCAGAACACGCCGCCGGCTCTAGCCTGTCGCATGGGCCCACCCATGACGACACGCCCGAAATGCGCGCCGTGTTTGAAGAAGTGCGCGGCGCCATCGCCGCCATCATCGCCAGCGGCCGGGCGCCCCAGATTGACGCCGAATATTTCGCCGCCGCCGCCATTGGCCTGTCGCGCGAAGTCGGACAAAGGATGATCCGGCGCACGCCATGCGATATTGAGGGCGCGGCGGCATTTTGCGCCAATCTGATTCTCGATGGGCTGAACGGCCTGCCGAACTCGAAGTAGGGGACACCCAATGAAATCGCTGAAGCGCTGGCTTGTGCGCGGGATGCTCAACCGGCCTGACGCCGCCTTGGTCAAACAGAGCGGCGGGAGCGCGCGCACGGTCGCGGGCCGCACGCTCGATCCGCGGTTCCAGTTTCTGGAGGCTCAGGCCCGCAAGCGCTCGCTGCCGGACCCGTTTGACCAGCACGCCGGGCGCGCCGGTACGGACGAACTGGTCTATATGTTTGGCGGTAAACCGGAGCCGGGCGTGCGCTGGTCTGCGGTTGTCATTCCCGCCGATGGCCGCAGCATTCCCGCCCGCATCTATCAGCCCGCCAAGCAGAACCCCGCTACGCCGCTCATGGTCTTCTACCATTTCGGCGGCGGCGTGGTCGGCAATCTGGAGACCTGCCACGCCTTCTGTTCAATCTTGGCCAATGCCATGGCGGCGCCGGTTCTGTCGGTCGATTATCGCCTGGCGCCGGAGCATCGCTGGCCGGCGGGCTTGGACGACGCCGAGCAAGCCTATGTTTGGGCGCTGGCGAATGCGGCGAAGTTTGGCGCGCCAACCGGCAAAGCAAGCGTCGGCGGCGACAGCATGGGCGGCAATTTCAGCGCCATTGTCTGCCAGGAAATGAAGCGCCGCGGCGGCGCCGCACCGGTGCTGCAATTGCTGATTTATCCCGCCACCGATCTTACCGCGCAAGGCGGCTCGATGCGCGATTTTGCCGATGCGTTTCCGCTCACCGCCGACACCATGGCCTGGTTCATGAGCCAGTATCTGCCGGCCGGCGCCGATCTGCGCGATCCGCGCTTGTCGCCGGGTTTAGAAGAAGATCTGCGCGGCCTGCCGCCGGCTTTGGTTTATACTGCGGGTTTTGATCCGTTGAGCGATCAGGGTGCGGCTTATGCCAAAGCCTTGAGTGCGGTCGGCGTTGCCACACGCTTCCATTGCTTTGACAGTCTGGCGCATGGCTTCACGGCCTTCACCGGCGCCATTCCCGCGGCCGACGCTGCCTGCCGACGGATGGCGCGCGATGTGGCGGCGCTGCTTGCAGCCTACAAGGCGCAGGCTTTATGAGGGCGCTGGTTTGCCATCGCTTGAGCGATGATTTCAGGGGAGTTTCGGTCGCCGAGATCGACGCTCCGCAACCAGGGGCGGGCGAAATGGCGGTGCGCGTGCGCGCGGCCAGCGTCAATTTCCCCGATCTGTTGATGTGTCAGGGCCTTTATCAGTTCAAACCGGAGCCGCCGTTTACGCCGGGCATGGACATTGCCGGGGATGTGGTCGCCCTCGGCGCGGGTGTGAGTGGTTTTGCCATTGGCGATGAGGTCACCGCCGGCGCGCGGCTCGGCGGCTTTGCCGAGATCGCGTTGGTTTCAGCCGCAGCCGCCAAGCCAAAGCCGGCAGCGTTCGATTGGGCCAAGGCCAGCGCTTATCAGGCCGCCTATCTCACCGCTTATGTGGCGCTGCATCGCCGCGCCCATGTCCAGCGCAGCGAAACCGTTCTGGTGCATGGCGCTGCTGGCGGCGTTGGGCTTGCCTGCGTGGACCTGGCGCGGCGCGCCGGCGCGACGGTGATCGCCACCGCCTCAACGCCGGAAAAGCGCAAATTCCTCGCCGGCTACGGCGCGGATCATGTGCTGGACGCGACGGGCTTTAGGGATCACGTCAAAGCTATGACCGGCGGGCGCGGCGCCGATGTGATCTATGATCCCGTCGGCGGCGATGTGTTTGACGAAAGCGTGCGCTGCATTGCGTTTGATGGGCGCTTGCTGGTGATCGGTTTCACCAGCGGGCGGATCCCAACGATTTCGGCGAATATGCCTTTGATCAAAGGCTTTTCGGTGGTGGGCGTGCGCGCCGGCGAATATGGCCGGCAATTTCCCGAACGGGGTCGTGAAAATCTCGACGCGATCTGGGCTTTGGCGGATGCTGGTGAAATCCGCCCGCATATCTGCGCCGAACTGCCGCTCAGCCGCGCCTTGGAAGGTTTTGCGATGCTGCGCGAGCGACGGGCATTCGGCAAAGTGGTGCTGCGCCCGGACGTGGAGCGCTAAGAGGCTGCTGAAAAAGTCTCGCCATCGTTTCGCCCGGCGCGACTTTTCCCGAAACCTTTAAGCGCCTTGGCGCGGCCCTTCCCAAGTCGGCCCATTCGCGCCATATGCCCAGCGCCCGCCAAGGACCATGCCGATGCCACGCACCCTCACCGTCGCCGCCATCCAGACCAGCTATCCCAGCGAAGACATCAAGGCCAATATCGCCAAGACCATCAGTTTTATTGAGCAGGCCGCCCAAAAAGGCGCGCAGGTGATTTTGCCGAGTGAGCTGTTCCAGGGCCCATATTTTTGCACCCGCCAGGAGGAGCGCTGGTTCGGCGCGGCGTTTCCTGCCCATGAGCATCCGTGCGTGACGGCTTTGCAGCCGGTGGCCAAAAAGCTCGGCGTGGTGATCCTGACTTCGATCTATGAGCGTGAGGGCCCGGCCTATTACAACAGCCTCGTGGTGATCGACCCGGACGGCGCGATCCTTGGCGTCTATCGCAAAAGCCACATTCCTGACGGCCCCGGCTATCAGGAGAAATACTATTTTCGTCCCGGCGATACGGGCTATCGGGTGTGGGAAACCCGGTTCGGGCGCCTCGGCGTCGGGATTTGTTGGGACCAATGGTATCCCGAATGCGCGCGCGCGATGGCGCTGATGGGCGCCGATGTGTTGTTTTATCCCACCGCCATCGGCTCAGAGCCCCATGACGGCGCCCTTGACACCCGCGATCCGTGGCGGCGCGCCATGCAGGGCCATGCGGTGAGCAATGTCATCCCGGTCGTCGCTTCCAATCGCATCGGCGCGGAAAACGCCAATGGCGCGCCACAGAGCTTTTATGGCTCCAGCTTCATCGCCGATCATCGCGGCGATCTGGTGGCGAGTTTTGACCGCACCGAGGAGGGCGTGCTGGTCCACAGCTTCGACCTTGACTTCCTCGATCGCCACCGCGCCGCCTGGGGCTTCTTCCGCGACCGTCGCGCCGACTTGGCGCCGCGCTGAGGCCGCCCCCCCGCCTTTGCAGCGTCGCTGCATAGCCCCACTCTATGGCGGCGCATCAAAGAACTGATTGGCGTGTCCGCTTGCAAAGGAGTATCGCGGCCCAGTCAAATCATCTCAGACGGATGGAGGATCCATGTCGACCGAATCCAAATGCCCTGTGCACGCCCACACCGCGGCTGGCGCGCGCACCAATGCCGATTGGTGGCCAAATCAGATCAATATCAGCATCCTGCGCCAGAACGGCGTCGAATCCGATCCGATGGACCGGGGTTTCGATTATGCCGCGGCGTTCAAGTCGCTTGATCTGCACGCGGTCGTCAAAGACCTGCACGCGGTGATGACCGACAGCCAATCCTGGTGGCCGGCCGATTACGGACATTATGGACCTTTCTTCATCCGCATGGCCTGGCACGCCGCCGGCACCTATCGCATCGGCGACGGCCGCGGCGGCGGCGGCACGGGCCAGCAGCGCTTCGCGCCGCTCAACAGCTGGCCAGATAATGGCAATTTGGACAAAGCGCGCCGCCTTTTGTGGCCGGTAAAGCAGAAGTACGGCGCCAAGCTTTCCTGGGCCGATCTGATGATCCTGGCCGGCAATGTCGCGCTTGAATCCATGGGCTTCAAAACCTTTGGTTTTGCCGGCGGCCGCGCCGATGTGTGGGAGCCGGAAGAGGACATCTACTGGGGCCCGGAGGGCAAGTGGCTCGACGATCAGCGCTATACTGGCGACCGTGAGCTGGAACAGCCGCTCGGCGCAGTGCAGATGGGCCTGATCTACGTCAATCCGCAGGGGCCGAACGGAAATCCCGACCCGGTCGCGTCGGGCCGCGATGTGCGCGAAACCTTCGCTCGCATGGCGATGAATGACGAAGAGACCGTGGCGCTGGTCGCTGGCGGCCACACCTTTGGCAAGGCCCATGGCGCGGGCCCTGACAGCCATGTCGGCGCTGATCCCGAAGGCGCGCCGCTTGAAGCAATGGGCTTTGGCTGGGCCTCGACCTACAAGTCCGGCAAGGCCGGTGACGCGATCACTTCGGGCATTGAAGGCGCCTGGAAGCCTAATCCGACGAAATGGGACATGGGCTATTTCGACGTGCTGTTCGGCTATGAGTGGGAGCTGGAAAAGAGCCCGGCCGGCGCCAATCAATGGCGCGCCAAAGACGTCAAGCCCGAGCATATGGTGGTCGATGCGCATGATCCCACAATCAAGCACCGCCCGATGATGACGACGGCGGATTTGTCGCTGCGCTTTGATCCGATCTACGAAAAGATTTCGCGCCGCTTCCATCAGAATCCGCAGGAATTCGCTGACGCCTTTGCCCGCGCCTGGTTCAAGCTGACCCACCGCGATATGGGCCCGCGCGCGCGCTATCTTGGCCCACTGGTTCCGGCCGAAACTCTCATCTGGCAAGACCCGGTTCCGGCGGTCGATCACCCGCTGGTGAGCGACGCCGATGTCGCTGCGTTGAAGGCCAAGATCGCGGCCAGCGGCTTGAGCGTATCGCAACTCGTCGCCACCGCCTGGGCGTCGGCCTCAACCTTCCGCAGCAGCGACAAACGCGGCGGCGCCAATGGCGCGCGCCTTCGTTTGGCTCCGCAAAAGGATTGGGCGGCGAATGATCCCGCGCAGCTGGCTGGCGTGCTCGCCAAGCTCACTGCGATCCAGGACGAATTCAACGCGTCGGGTAAGAAGATCTCGCTCGCCGATTTGATCGTGCTCGCCGGCGGGGTTGGCGTGGAGCAGGCGGCCGCCAAGGCCGGCCACAGTGTCACCGTGCCGTTCACGCCGGGCCGCACCGACGCCAGCGCTGAACACACCGATGTGCACTCCTTCGCGGTGCTGGAGCCCGCGGCCGACGGCTTCCGCAACTTCATCAAACCGGGCTATCGCCTGGCTGCGGAAGAAGCATTGGTCGACAAGGCCCAGCTGCTCACCCTGTCGGCGCCGGAAATGACCGTGCTGGTTGGGGGTTTGCGGGTGCTTGGCGCCAATAGTGGCGGGGCCGCGCACGGCGTGTTCACCAAGCAACCAGGCGTGTTGAGCACGGACTTCTTCACCAATCTGCTCGACATGAGCACGGCGTGGCAGGCGGCCGGCAATGGCGTTTATGAAGGCCGCGACCGCGCCAGCGGCGCGCTGAAGTGGACCGCCACCGGCGCTGATCTGGTGTTCGGCTCTAACTCGCAATTGCGCGCTTTGGCGGAAGTCTATGGCTGCAGCGACGCCGGCGGGAAGTTCGTCCGCGATTTCGTGGCCGCCTGGACCAAGGTGATGAACCTCGATCGCTTCGATCTGGCGTAAGCCGGCCCACAGCCGATGAACACAGACCGCCGGCCCGCAAGGGTCGGCGGTTTCGTTTGTGGCGGGCGCGCGTTACAGAAGCGCAGACTTCAAACAAGGGCGCGAGATGAGCGAGCAAGACCAATGGGCCAGCGGCCGCGTGGCGTTGATTACCGGCGCAACATCCGGCTTCGGCGCGGCCACCGCCCAACGCATCGCGGCCGCGGGCGGGCGCGTTGTTGCGGTGGGGCGGCGTGCGGAGCGTTTGCAGGCGCTGGTCGATCAGTTCGGCGCGGCGGCGATCTGTCCGCGCGCGGTTGATCTGCAGGCGCGCGATGCGCCGGCCCAAATTCTCGAAGGCCTGCCGGCGGCGTTCGCTGACATTGATATCCTGGTGAACAATGCCGGCCTGGCGTTAGGGCTGGGGCCGGCGCAGAAAGCCGATCTCGGCAATTGGGAAACCATGATCGCGGTGAATGTGCAGGCGCTGGTGCGGCTGACGCACGCGCTGCTCACCCGCCTGATCGCGCGCCCGCGCGGCGACATCATTAATATCTCATCGGTCGCGGCGCGTTATCCCTATCCGGGCGGCAATGTGTATGCCGCCAGCAAAGCCTTTGTGCGGCAGTTTTCGCTGGGCCTGCGCAGCGACCTCTTGGGCACGGGCGTTCGTGTCACCTCGTTGGAGCCAGGCATGTGTGAGACCGAGTTCAGTCTGGTGCGATTTACTGGCGATCCGGCGGCGGCGGCCAAAGTGTATGAAGGGATGCGCCCGCTCAGCGCCGAAGACGTTGCCGCAGCGATCGAGGCGGTGTTGCGCCTGCCGGCGCATTTGAACGTCAACACCATGGAGATCATGCCGATCCAGCAGGCGTTTGGGCCGTTTGCGGTGGACCGCAGCGGCGTTCGTTAGGCCAGGCCCACCCGGCCGATCGCCAGGAACCGATCGGCGCGCTGCGATTGCAGGCCGGCTTCATCGAGATTGCCCAGCCCGTCGAGCGCTTCCAGCACCGCTTTGCCGACGGCGGCGATCGCGGTTTCTGGCTCGCGATGGGCGCCGCCGAGCGGTTCTTCGACAATGCCGTCGATCACGCCGAAGCCGAGCAGATCCTTGGCGGTGATTTTCATCGCGCTGGCGGCGTCCTTGGCGCGACCGCTGTCTTTCCACAGGATCGAGGCCGCGCCTTCCGGCGAGATCACCGAATAAATCGCGTGCTCCAGCATCAAAACCTTGTTACCGGCGGCCAAGGCCACCGCCCCGCCTGAGCCGCCTTCGCCAACAATCACCGAGATCAGCGGCGTTTTCAGGGTCAGGCATTTCTCGGTAGAGCGAGCGATGGCCTCGGCCTGGCCGCGCTCCTCCGCGCCAATACCGGGATAGGCCCCGGCGGTGTCGACCAGAGTAATCACCGGCAGGCCAAAGCGCTCGGCCAAGTCCATCAGCCGTACGGCCTTGCGATAGCCTTCCGGAAGCGCCATGCCAAAATTGTGTTTCAGGCGCTCTTGGGTGGTGCGGCCCTTTTCGTGGCCGATAATCATCGCCGGGCGGCCCATGAAGCGGCCAAGCCCGCCCAGGATCGCGGCGTCTTCGCCAAACGTCCGATCGCCCGACAGCTCCACGAAGTCAGTGACCAGCGCCTGCACATAGTCGCGATAGCGCGGCCGCTCGGCATGGCGCGCCACTTGCGTTTTCTGCCAAGGGTCGAGCTTCGCATAGAGGTCGCGCAGCTGCTTTTCGGCCTTTTGCTTGAGCCGTGACAGGTCAGCCGCCATGCCGCTGGCTTCAGAACTTGTCGCCAAGGCCTGCAATTCTTCAATTTTGGCTTCGATTTCGGCAATGCCTTTCTCGAAGTCGAAATAGGTGCGCACGTCGTCTACAGTCCGGGTCGTTCAGCAAAGGCGGGCGGGTATCATGCGCGGCGGGGCTTGTCACGCAAGCGCTTGCACCGGATGAAGGGGGATGACGACGCCGCGGCTTTTTGTCGAGGCCGCTTTGGCGGCGGGGCAGGTGGTAAACCTGGATGCGGACGCCGCCGGTTATCTGGGCCGGGTGCTGCGGCTGGGCGTCGGCGGCTGGGTTCTGGCGTTCAATGGCCGCGATGGCGAATGGACCGCCCAGATCGCGGTGTTAGACAAGAAAGGCGCCTGCCTGTCGGTTGAAACCTTGGCGCGGCCGCAGGCATTCGGGCCAGACGTCTGGGCCCTGTTTGCCCCGGTCAAGCGCCAACAGACTGATTGGCTGGTGGAAAAGGCCGTGGAGCTGGGCGCGGCGCGGCTGGCCCCGGTTTTGACAAGGCGAACCATCGCTGACACCGTGCGCACCGACCGGCTGAGCCTGATCGCGCGCGAGGCGGCCGAGCAATGTGAACGGCTCGATGCGCCAGAGGTGGGCAAGGCTGTGGCTTTGGACCGCGCGCTGGCCAATTGGCCGGCGCAGCGGCTGGTGTTTCTGGCCGATGAGCGCGGCGGGGGCCTGCGGCTCACCGACCCGGCCTATGCCAGCGTGCGGTCCTGGGCGGTGCTGACCGGCCCGGAAGGCGGCTTTGATCCGGCGGAGCTGGCATGGCTGCGCGGCCTGCCGTTTGTGCGCCCGGTGAGCCTTGGCCCGCGCATATTGCGCGCGGAAACAGCCATGGCGGCGGCGCTGGCGATCAGCGTGGCGGCGTTTGGCGGCGAGTGACGCCCTCGTCTTACTGACTCAGTTTCTGACTCAGTAAAATTAGGGCCAGGGCGTTCTGGTCCAGCCGCTGGTTCGATGTGCGCTAAAGCAATGGGGCGCACGGTGCATCGTGCGCTCCTTGTGTTTGCATCTAGCGCGGCTTGCCGGAATGCGCCGCGCCGCGAAACACGGCGTTGGCGAAAAGCACGTCCAGCCCATCCAGGAAGCCCCGGGCGGTGGGATCGCTGGTGAAGGCGATGATGTGGCCGCGCCCCAGCCCCTCCGCCGTCACGAATGGCTTGAAGGCCAGTTGCTTGCGGTTTTCTTCCCACAGATAGCCGCTGGCGAGCAGCGTTGAGGCCGCCTCATAGCTCGCCACATTCACCCCCTCATCAAGCCGAAGGGGCGCGTAGATGTCCTCACCGCTGATCAGGGCGTGCACGGTTTCTTCGACGCCGGCGCCAAGCCAATGCTCCCCATCCACGCTAGCGCGGGCAAGGACGCCCGCCACCGGGTCGGGGCCGCGCTCAAATGGCGTGGTGGCCTTTTTCAAGTCATCCTTGGATTTCAAGATCACGCCGGGAACGGTGTCCTTATCTTCTTTCGGCTTTTCCAGGGCGTCTTTCTCATCCTCAATGGCGAGCTTCTCCCGGCGTAGGGCGGAGAGGCCAGCCTTCGGGTCCGCCACAAAGCGGGTGGCGTCGCCCAAAGTGATCAGCACGCCCCCGGCGCGCACCCAATCGCGAAGGCGCTTGGCGCCGCTTTCCTCCAGCATGTCTATATAGTCCTGCTCCTGCGCCGGCAGGATCAGCACGTCCACCTGCGAAAGATCAGCATTGCGCAGCCGATCGCCGCGAATGGCGGTAACCGGCCAGCCGAGCTTGCGCTCCAACACAAAGCGCGCAGCGCCCGCGCCGGTTCGTCCCGTCGGCTTGTCCCAGGCCATGGCCACGCGCGGGGAGGGCATCAGCAAAACCCGGCTGGAGCCAAAGCTTGGCCCGTCGGTGACCCAGCTGTCGTTCACGCCGACAAGCTCCGCCCCCGTTTCCCGCGCCAGGGCTTCAATGGCGCCGGCGGCGCCCCCGTTGTCTTCCACATCCAGGATCAGCGTGCCTGCGGGATATCGGCGCCCATCAAGGGTGAAGGCGGCGTCCGCGGATTTCACCGCATGACCAGCTTTCAAGACCGCGGCAAGGAAGCGCGCGGAGGCGCCATCCCCCCAGGGCGCGAGGTGCGCCACTTTGGGAGAAGGATTGTGCACAACGCCTGGCCGGGCGTGGTCGGCCTCAATGATGGTGACATCCGCCGGCGGCGTTGCGCGGCAGGCGGTGAAGGCCAGGTTGTGCAGCAACGGCAAGGACCACGCCGTCACGTCATAGATTTGATCCGGTAGGCCGCGGGCCCGCCGCCGCTCCTGTTCCTTGGCGAAGGCAGGATCGAGGTCCACCTTTTGGTTCGTCAGCACCGCTAGCATGCGCCCGGCGGGCTGTGCCTGATCGATCACGTAGGTTCCCGCTGGGAACGATTTTCCGCAGGCGCTGAAGCCGCCCTTTGCCTGGCCCACTTCGATGCCTTGGCGCGCGAGCAGGCCCGCAAGCTTTGCTGCATCCCCCGGTCGGGCGCCCTCGCGAAGAATGCGCAAGCGCTGGGGGGAGGCGCGGCCCTGGCTTATCGCCGTTTCGCGAAACGCGCGGAACTCGCTCAGAAGCGTGCGCCGGTTTTCCGCCGCGTGTAACGCCAACGCCAAGGATGCGGTGGTTTGGCTTTTCACGGTTTCAGCAAAGGTCAGCGTGGCGCCGCTGCGCCGGCGAGCGACGAGGCCTCGGGCCGAGCCTTGCTCGAACGTCATGGTCACCGCGCCCAGATAGCTTGGCCAGCCATCGCCATAGCCGGGATAGAAAAGATCGTAGACCTCGCGGGTAAAGTAATCGAGGCCGTCGCGGTCGAAGGCCTGCGCGATGGAGCGGCCGATGCGATCACGCGCCTGCATCTGGGCTTTGGTTTGCATGGGATTGGCGGGGTCCGCCGCCGGCGGGAAAAAGTAGCTCGCTTCGGTGCCCATCTCGTGGATATCGGCCAGCACCAGCGGCATCCAGCTGAGGATTGCGGCGTTGTGGGCTTGGGTTTCCGGCTGGGTTTGGGCGAACCAGTCGCGGTTAAGGTCGAAGACGTAGTGGTTGAAGCGCCCGCCCGGCCAGGGCTGATCGCGCTCGGCGGAAAGGGGGCTTGCATCCGCCGTTAGGCCGCGGGCGGAGCGGGTGGAGGCGATGAAGCGATCGCGCCCATCAGGGTTTTGCACCGGATTGATAATGACCAACGCTTCCGCACGGATTTTGTCCGTGGCTGGATCATCCTTGGCGGCTAGAAGGTGATAGGCGGTCAGCATCGCCGCATCGCCCGGGCCGATTTCATCGCCATGCACCGCGTGTGCAAGCCAAATAATCGCGGGCAATTTCTCCCGCAGCGCTTGCGCCTCTGCTGGCGTCGAGCGGCGCGGATCGGCGAAGCGGATCATCTCGCTCTTCACGGTGTCGAGGCGGGCGATCGTTTCAGGCGCGCCGATCACTGCCAGGTAAAGCGGGCGGGCCTGCCAGCTCTTGCCATAAGGGATCAGGCGAACGCGATCCGGCGCGGCTTTGGCGAGGGCTTCGAAGTAACGCTTAATATCACGGCTTTCGGTAATCTCTTCGCCGAAGGCGTAGCCTACCACCTGTTCCAGCGTGGGAATGGCGGCGTCATAGGATTTTCCGGGCAGCGTCTTCAGCGCTTCGCCTTTCGGCAAAGCGGCGGGTGCAGCCAAGGCGATGGGGGCGCTCAGCGCAGCTGAAGCCAGAAGCCCACTGATCATCAGCATCGAAAAGGATTTCACGGCCACGCGCTCCGTTGTGTTGGCCATTGTGCAGAGCCTCTGCGGGCGCCATGTGCGAAACAGCCTTAAAGCCTAACAGCAACTGATTTCGCAAAAAAGCGCGCCGGGGTGCAATCCGGCGCGCCTTTAAGGTGCAAAGCCAAAGGCCAGGGCGAGGCACGACCGAAGCCCTGCGCCACCCATACTGTGAAGCCTAGAAGCGCGCGCCCAGGCGCACGAACAAGGCCCGGCCCACGCCCGAAACCGGGTTGTTGGTTTCGGTGATGAAGGGTTCTTCGTTGAGCAGGTTGTTCACGCCTCCGACAACTGTGAGGTCGTCATTGATGTCGTAACGGACGGTCAAGTCATGCACCCAAACGGAGGGGGCGGTGTTGGGGCTGAAATCGGCTTTAGATTCGATTTCCACGCCCCGCAGCATCGTTTCCCCGGTGTAATTGGAGAAGAGCGATGCGGTTACTGGCCCACGGCTCCAGGACAGCGTGGTGCCGAAGGCCCATTCCGGCCGCTCGATTTCGCCGAGTTCCGGGTTTTGAGTGCTGCGGTTGGTGGCGCTTTCAAAGCGGACATACTCTTCCACTTTGGTGCCCGCAATCCGGAAGTCCAGATCGCCCCAGCCGGCGAGGCCCAACGTTTCCAGCGGCAAGCCGTAGCGGACGTCAAAGTCGATGCCGGAGGATTGGATCGACTGGAAGTTCACCAGCGTTTGGCGCAGGAAGTTGAAGCCCAGGACCGTGGGGGAGCCCGCAGTCCGGTTCCGCGTGAAGAGAGCGCAGAAGGGGTTAGCACGGCTCGGCGCGTCATAGCATGCGTCCACCGTTTCTTGGGCGGATACCGACGCGATCGCGCCATCGATTTTGATATCCCAATAGTCGATGGTCGCGGAGAAGCCGTCCAGGAAGCGTGGTTGCAGCACGATGCCGAACGTTTTGCTTTCGGAGGTTTCCGCTTCCAGGGCGCGGTTGCCGCTGGTGACGCCCAAGAACCGGGCGGTCAGCGGGTCTACAAAGCCCACCGGGATCCCGTCCGCCCGGCAGTTCGCCAGGCGGTTGGCGGGGTTGGGGCCGCGGTTAATGTTGGCGCTATCGCACGGGTCAATCGGGCGGAAGGTGGCCGATTGTTCCGGCCCGAAGAGCTCCGAGATGTTCGGCGCGCGCACCGTCTCAGCAACGCCCGCGCGGAACCGCACGTCGGCGACCGGCGCCCAGATGCCATCCACCTTCCAGGTCTCGGTGTTGCCAATGGTGGAGTATTCGCCTGCCCGGGCGGCAGCGCTCACCGTCAGCACCTCAGCAAACGGCAGTTCGGCCAGCAGTGGGAAGTTCAACTCCAGGAACGCTTCCTTTACGTCAAACTTGCCGCCTTCAGGGCGCTCGACTGCCGCGTCAAACAATAAGCCCTTCTCGCGCAGCGGATCAGGCGTGAACTGGCTCTTTTCTTCCCGGTACTCGCCGCCGAACGCAATGCCAATCGGCCCGCCGGGCAGCTTGAAGAAGCCCGCGCTGTCGCCGGTGATGATCGCGCTCACCACGGTTTGTTCGATCTCGGCGTTGCTTACTTCCTTAATGGAGTTGAACGCCCGCGCCTCCGCGCTGGGGGCGCCAAGGCCGAACAGGTTAAGCGGCTTGCACTGCCCATTGCCCCGGCTGAACGTCACATAGCCAGGAAAGCTCACTTCCGGGAACAACGAAACGCCTGGAACCGAAGTGGGCTGCAGATCGGAGCGGCACACGATCCGCCCGGTCGCCGGGTCGCGCACGGCATCGATGGAGGCGAAGTAGCGGTCGATCGCGCGGGTGTAGGTCTCCACCTTTTCCGTCGTGCGGCCGTAGTTTACGGAGAGGTCATAGTTGAAACCAAAGCCAAGTTCGCCATTAGTCCCGAATACGCCGCGGAAGGTGCGCCGCGTGTTGCGTTCTTTGGGGTCGATTAGATCAATGTTGTCGCGGCCCATCACGACCTGGATCGTTGAAGCGACAGATGGGTCGGCGGCGATTTCTTGATTGATCAGCGCCCGGACGGAAGCGGGGATGAAGGGGTTGTCCGAACGGATCGGGATGCTGTCGTCGAAGGTCTTATAGACCGCAACATTGCGCGTCTTGCTCTCAACCGCCTTCACCTCGAAGTAGGGCTTGAAGTGCTTGTTGATTTCATATTCGCCCAAGAGGTTGAGCGAGGTGTTGAAGATGTCCGGCGTCAGGCTTTGGCCGGAGAAGCGCTGCGGGGCGCCATCGCCGCCAAACTGGTTAGAGGAGCCGGCAAAGAGCCCATCGCGGAACGGGCGCAGCTGGCCGGTGACTGGGTCAATGACCCAGCAGCCGAAGCCGCGCCGGCCCGGGTCGCTCTCGCGACAATCCGCTGTGCCATTGCGATTGGTGTCCAGCGTGCTGGCGAAGTCGCCAAAGCTGTCGCTGCCGGCCACGCCGGAGCCGAACGGGTCGATCCCGATCAATCCGTACACGGAGGAAATCGAAAACGTGGGCTTTCTCTTGATCGCGCGGGGCGCCGCCGCGCGGGCCCGGGCCAGAAGCGCTGGATCTGTGCCGGCATAGGTCGGATTGCCGTTGGTCAAGATCGGCCGGCGCAGGGTGTTGGCGGCTGTGCGGCCTGACGGGATCGGATCGCCGACTTGAAACAGGCTGTCTGGGTTGGTGTAGTCATCCGCCACATTGTTGTCGGCAGCCCAATCCCGCTCGCCTTCCAGGATGCCGGCGCGGCTTTGCATCACCAGGTTGGCGGTGATGTTGCCTTTGCCGTTGCCGAAGTTCTTGCCGGCGAGCAGGGAGGCGTAGATGTTGCCCGCATCGCCTTCGCCCGCCATGCCCAGCTGAAGATCAAGCTCGGCGCCTTCAAAGTTTTTCTTGGTGATGAAGTTCACCACGCCGGTCACCGCGTCGGAGCCGTAGATGGCCGAGGCGCCGCCGGTCAAAACCTCAACCCGCTCCACGATGCCCGCGGGGATCGAGGTGACGTCAACCGAAGCGGTGCCAGGCGCGCCCGCCACATGCCGGCGACCATTTACCAGCACGAGGGTGCGCTGTGAGCCCAGCGCCCGCAAGTCCAGGGACACGCGGCCAGGAACGGCGCCATCCCGCAAGCTTTGATCGATGGTGTTGGAGAACTGCAACGCCGGAATGTTGGCGAGTTCGTCCACCACGTTAGTGACGCCCTTGTTTACCAGGGTTTCCGCGGTTAGCACCTGAACCGGCTGCGGCGCGTTGATAGCGGACGTGCCAATGCGCGAACCAGTTACGATGATTTCCTCCTTTGGGGTGGTGGGGGCGGTTTCCTGGGCTTGAGCAGGCCCGCCCGAAATCATGGCGATCATGGCTGCGCCTAGAAACAGCGGCCCGCGCGCGTTCGTCTTCTTCATCACTTAAACCCCTCTTTGCCGAGACCGTTCCCAGATACCGTGCCCGGGCCCATTTGGTCGGTTTTAAGGTTTCATCGAAAAGGCAATTGTTACAATCATAAAAAAGTCGCATTACCGGCTTGGCGCTGCAGTTGCAGCCTTAGTGTGGCGCCAAAGCCTGAAAATTGGGCGCCGGGGAACCCGCGGGAGTGGCGCCGGAGGCCCTCGGGCTAGTGTTCCGGTTCTGACATTTGCTGCCGCTTGCCACAGACGCCGAGCAAATGTCAGAACCATAAGGAACACTAGCCCGGATTATTCGTGACGGTCGAGCGCATTGCGGCGTCGAAGTCTGAACCGCGGCAGACGCGGGTGAGCGATCCGCGTTGGCGGCTCGGTTTTTTGCAGTGGCGCTGTCTCCTGGAAGGTTGTGGTGCGGGCGGGCGAGGTTGCGAGGGCGTCACGCCGGCGCGGCGCGCATCAGAGCGCTGGCGAGCGCGACGAACAGCCCCCGCTCAGGACAGGCAGCGGCGAACGCGATGCGCACGCGGGCTGCGGTTTCGACAATGCGCGCGCCGATTTTCAATAGGCGCGAACGGATCGTGTTGAATTCGGCCTTTGCGAGCGCGTGCGCCATAGGAATGGCGTCGCGCACACTGAGCATCAGCCAATAAGCGGCGGTGTGCAAAATCAGGCGGAATTGATTGGCACGCGGGGATGAGCACGAAGTGCGGTCGCTCTTCAATTGCGTCTTGTGCAGCTTGATCAGATTTTCTGCATTGCCGCGCGCGCAATAAAGGTCCGTGTAAAGATGTTCCGGTGTGCCGGTTTCGAGCGACGTGACGATGGTG
>JBEIHY010000056.1:0-21953 GCA_040381035.1 Hyphomonadaceae bacterium | reverse complement strand
GATGGCGCAAAGAGGATTGCCGCATGGCCTTCGCCAAGAATGTATTGGGTCAGCCGCTGGACACTTGCAGCTGCGAGCCGCTGACCGGCTTCTTCCGCACCGGCGATTGCTTTACCGGCCCGCAGGATCGCGGCGCGCATGTGGTGTGCGCGGTGATGACAGCGGAATTTTTGAGCTTCAGCCGCGCGCGCGGCAATGACCTGATCACGCCCCGCCCGGAATTTGAATTTCCAGGCCTGAAAGCCGGCGATCATTGGTGCGTGTGCGCGGCGCGCTGGCTGGAAGCCTATGAAGCAGGCTGCGCGCCGGCGGTGAACCTCGCCGCCAGCCATGAGTCTGCGCTCAAAATCGTGCCGCGCGCGGCTTTGATGGCGAAGGCGTTGAAGGCATGATCCGCGGGTTGATCCCACTGCTTGCACTTGCCGCATGTGCGCAGCCGCCGGCGCCCGTCGCGCTCACCGGCCGCACCTGGACGGCCGTGGAAATTGGCGGTGAAGCGGTTCCCGCCGCGATCGCAGAGCCAATGACGCTGCTCATCGAGGCCGACAAGGTCAGCGGCTTTGCCGGCTGCAATCGCTTTGGCGCCGCCGCCGCGATCACCGGCGCCAAAGTGCAATTCCTGCAACTGGTCGCGACCAAAATGGCCTGCATGGGCGAGGGCGTGATGGCCGCCGAGGGCGCCTATCTGGAAGCCTTGGGCGCCACGGCCGGCGCGAGCCTGGACGCCCAAGGCCGGCTGGTGCTGCTCAGCGCCGATGGCGAAGCGTTGGCGGTCTTTTCGTCTCCCTAATCGCCCACCGCCCGCACGCGCTTGGGCTCCAATACGCGCAAGGCGGCGCCAAGTTCGTGGCCGCGCTTCAAGACCTGGCCGTGCTGGCCATAGATCGCCCAGGCGCCCTGCTTGCGCGCCAGCGCTGGACGCTTCTCGATCTGGTAGAGCGGCTGTTCGCTGGCCCGGCGGAAGATCGAAAACAGCACCCGGCCGGGCAAAGCGTCGATGGCGTAATCGCGCCATTCGCCGGCCGCGACCATCCGGCCATAGAGCCACAGAATCTGATCCAATTCGCGCCGGTCAAAGAACACTTTGGCCACATCTGAAACCGAGGGCGGCTCATTTCCGGCGGCGGCGTCAGCCATGCGGACCTCCTAATCTGGGCGCGCCCCGGGCGGGCGGCTTCCCTTGCCTCGAATTCATCCCCGACCCGGCGAAAAGATCAAGCTTCGCCCTTTTCCTCGCCACATTTCGGAGCGATAAACATCCTGCAGACCGGAACGGAAAGTGTGCCGGTTCGGATCCATCAGCCCCCCCAGCCCCTCCGGGCAGGCGCCTTTCGCCGGTCTGCACCCTCCCCCAAAAACTGAATTGGTCCGGTCTCTTGCGCTTGGCGCGGGCGCGGCCGATGCTGGCCCTTTCGCAGGGAGGCCGGCATGGCGCGTTTGGCGGGCAAATCCGCGATCATCACCGGCGCAGGCTCCGGCATCGGGGCGGCCGCGGCAAGCCTGTTCGCAGCCGAGGGAGCCAAGGTACTGGCCGTTGATCTGCCTGGGCGCATTGCGGCGAGCGCCGCTGTCACCGTATTTGAAGCCGATATTAGCGCCGCCGAGGCGCCGGGCGCCATCGTTGCGGCGGCTGTTGGCGCGTTCGGGCGGCTCGATATCCTGTTCAACAATGCCGGCGTCGCAAGCTCGGTTCACGCCGCCGACCTCAGCGACGACGAATGGGACCGGATCAACAGCATCAATCTGCGCGCTGTGTTCCGCCTCACCCGCGCAGCGATCCCGCATCTGGTGCAAAGCCCCGCCGGACGGATCATCAACACGGCTTCCGTCATGGCGGAGGGGACTGATTATGGCCTTGCCGCCTATTGCGCGTCCAAGGCGGGCGTCGGCGGGCTGACGCGGGCCGTGGCGCTGGAGCTCGGCAAGCACGGCGTCACCGCCAATTATCTGCTGCCCGGCGCTATCCGCACCGGCATGACATCGGCCTTGTGGGACGCCCGGCCCGACATCGCCGAGATCTGGGCCAAGAAATCGGTCCTGCGCCGCCTCGGCGCGCCAGAAGACCTCGCCCGCGCGGCATTGTTCCTGGCCAGCGACGACGCCAGCTTCATCACCGGCCAGGGCTTGGCGGTGGATGGCGGGATGCGGCTCAGGATTTGAGGAAGCTGGTCTTGCGTCGAACCGAAACAACATAAGCGGGCTCGACGCCTCAAATAGAGCCCGGTTCTTAGCAGCGCTGTCGATTCCGAAAATGATGAGCACCGCTAAACAGCAACCAAACCAAATCCAGATCTGAGCGCCGACCATCTTGATTGCTCGATTAGCCCAGAATCTGACCTCCCGCACAATATTCGACATGCGATACTCCGTTTGAACAGAGTGCAGATTGCGTAATGGTCAGGCACAAATTCAAGAGTTAAAGTCTTTTGTCCAGGAGACCAGCGAAGATTGCCGAATTTCTCCAAGCGAACTCAGTATAAGGAAGTCGGGATCAATTAAACTTCTACCGGATGAACGAACAGGGCCGCGCCCTGCGGCGCGGCCCTCTGAAAACCCAAGACCAAAGCCTCAGTGCTTTGTATTCCGCCACACCTGCCGGTAGGCGAGGTACAGCAGCAAGGACAGGATCAAGAGATAGGCGAGCACCTGCACGCCCAAGCTCTTGCGCGCTTCCATGTGCGGGTCTGCGGCCCATTGCAGGAAGGTCACGACGTCTTTGGCAATCTGTTCCTTGGTCGCCTTTGGCTGGCCTTCAGCATAGCTGATCGCCTCAGCTTCGGCCGCCACCCCGACTTGATCAGCCATGCTGACCCAGCCGCCTTTGAAATAAGGGTTCCAGTGCTTACCCTCGATCTCGTCGATGCCGGCCGGGATCGGTTGGCCATAACCGGTGAGGAAGGCATAGATATAATCGGCGCCGTAATGGCGGGCCTTGGTAATCACCGAAAGGTCCGGCGGATAGGAGCCGCCATTGGCGGCCCGGCCCTGGCCTTCATTGGCGTAAGGATAGACAAACTTGTCCGCCGGGCGGGCCGGGCGTTCTTCGGCGTCGCCGGTTTCGGGATTGATCTCCGTCACCGTGTATTCGGCGGCAAGCGCTTTGACGTAAGGATTGTCGGTCGGGGCAACGGTATATTTGCCGTGGCCCGGCAGGCCCAGCACCGGATCGACGCCCTTTTCCTGCCATTTCTTCGGCGCGACGGCCTGAAACGGGCCGCCTTGTTCGCCGAGATTGCGATAGCTCAGCATTGTCAAGCCATGGCAGCTGGAGCAGACCTGCTTATAGACTTGGAAACCACGCTGCACGGCGGCGCGATCATAGGTTCCGAACGGGCCGTCCCAGCTCCATTCCTGGTGCTTGGGTTTCTTGGCGTTGCCGGCGGCCAGCGCCGGCCCCGCGCCGAGCACGGCCACGGCGGCCAGCGCCAGGGCTGTTACGATTTGTTTCAACATTGGCCAGCCCCTATTCCGCTGCGACCGAGCGATCGTGATCGCCCAGGACGGATTTGGCGATCGTCTCCGGCACCCGGCCCGGCGTTTCACGCAGACCCAGAAGCGGCAAGATCACCAGGAAGAACGCAAAATAATACAGCGTCAGCAGCTGCGAGAACGTCTCGACCGTGAATTTCCACGGCTCAACGATCGCGCCCTTGGCGTAAGCCACGCCCGGATTTTGTTGCTCCACCGCGCGGACCTTGATCGCCAACTCTTCTGACGTATGGGCCGCCAGCGCCTGCGGCTGACCGCCAGCCGGAGTAATGGCTTGGGCATAATCGCCGGCCTGATACAGGCCCTTGGACGGCAATTGCCCGCCGCACCAGCCGAGCGCCACGCACGCGACCACGAACACGAAGAAGAACTGGCGCGCGACCGGACGATAGCGCATGGAGCGAACCTTCGACGTGTCGAGCCACGGCAGCACGAACAGCACCGCAATCGCGGCAAACATCGCGATCACGCCGCCCAGCTTGGAATCAATCGGCCCGATATTGAAGGTGATCGCCCGCAGGATCGCGTAGAACGGCAAGAGATACCATTCCGGCACGATTTCCGGCGGCGTCACTGCGGCGTTTGCGGGAATGAAATTGTCCGCATGGCCCAAAGCGTCGGGCATGTAGAACACAAAGATCGCAAACAGGATCACGAACACGCTGAGCGCGAACAAGTCCTTGGACGTCGCGAACGGGGTAAACGGCACGGTGTCGGCTTCCGACTTCACCTCAACGCCGGTTGGGTTGTTCTGGCCGGTCACGTGCAGCGCCCAGACGTGCAGGACGACCACGCCGAAGATCACGAACGGCAACAAATAGTGCAGCGAGAAGAAGCGGTTGAGGGTGGCGTTGTCGATCGAGAAGCCGCCCATCAGCCAGTTCTGGATCCCTTCGCCCACCACCGGCACGGCGCCAAACAGATTGGTGATGACGGTCGCGCCCCAAAAGCTCATCTGCCCCCAAGGCAGCGTGTAGCCAAGGAAGGCGGTGCCAACCATCAACAGGTAAATCAAGCAGCCCAGGATCCACAGCACTTCGCGCGGGGCCTTGTAGGACCCGTAATAGAGGCCGCGGAACATGTGGATATAGACGGCCAGAAAGAACATCGAGGCGCCGACGGAATGGATGTTCTGGATCAGCCAGCCAAACGGCACATCGCGCTCAATCCGCTGCACCGAGGCGAAGGCCTGGCTGATCGAGCTGCCGGGCGTCATGCCCGCAGCACTCGGCACATAGTGCATGGCCAGCACGATGCCGGTGACGATCTGGGTGACCAGGCAGAAGGTCAGAATGCCGCCAAAGGTCCACCAATAGTTCAGATTGCGCGGCGTTGGGTAGGACACCGCGGTATCATGCGCAAGGCGGATGATCGGCAGCCGCTTGTCCAGCCACTTCTCAAAGCCGGAGCCCGGCACATAGGTCGATTTATGGTCCATGGGATCAGCCGATCTTGATGACGGTGTCGGAGACAAAAACATACGGCGCAACATCGAGATTGCGCGGCGCCGGGCCCTTGCGGATGCGGCCGGAGGTGTCGAACTGCGAGCCGTGACACGGGCAGAACCAGCCGCCATAATCGCCGCGGCCGAAATCCGGCACGCAGCCCAAATGGGTGCAATTGGCCTGCAGGATCAGCCATTCCGGCTTGCCGGGATTGCCATTGGACTGGGCGATCCGCTGGGCGTCGGTCTGTTTGTCTTTTAGGTCGGGGGCGGTGTCGTCCTTTTGCGCCGTGGCGATCTGTTCGGCGGTGCGGTGCCAGACAAACACCGGCTTGCCGCGCCACATCGGCTTGATCAGCTGGCCTTCGGCGACGCTGGCCAGATTGACCTCAGTGGAGGCCATGGCCAGGGTGTCGGCGGCCGGGTTCATCTGGTCGATGAACGGCCACACCACCATGGCGGCGCCCAGGGCGCCTGTCGCGCCGGCGGCGATGTAAATAAAATCGCGCCGCGTGGCGTCTTCACCGCCTGCGGCTTCCGGATGTGCATCGGCCACGCCAAACTCCCCAATCGGTCGCATCGGACCGCGCCGACGCGACAACAACGACATTCAAACGAATACCTAGCTCAATGACCGCTTCCGACATCGCGACGTTCCGCCGCACAATTGCCGGAAATTCATCACCGACCTGACAGGATCGCATAACGTGCGCCTCGCCCTCTATCAACCAGACATTCCGCCAAATCTTGGCGCGGCCATTCGCACCTGCGCCTGCCTCAGCGTCCCGCTGGACATTATCGAACCGTGCGGATTTCCTTTGACAGACAAAGCCTTAACCAGGGCCGCCCTGGATTATGGGGCGCTGGCGACGGTTATGCGCCATGCCAGCTTCGCCGATTTCCTGGCCGCGCCCGAACGTCGCGGCGGGCGGCTCGTGCTGGTCGAGACGGTCGGCGCGGCGCGTTTGGACGCATTTGCCTTCGCTCCTAGCGACACATTGATTCTCGGCCGCGAGACGGTCGGCGCCGGGCAAGACCTGTTGGCCGCCGCCCAAGCCGTGGTGCGCATCCCAATGTCGCAGGGCGCCCGCTCCTTGAACGTTGCTATTGCCGGCGCCATCGCTCTGGGCGAAGCATTGCGCCAGACCGGCGGTTTCAAGGACTTGATATGACAGACATCGACAGCCAAAAGGCGCGCGCCAAGGGATGGTTTGAAACCCTGCGCGACGAAATCTGCGCCGCTTTTGAAGCGATCGAGGATGACGCCCCGGCCGAGCTTTATCCCGGGGAGCCCGGCCGGTTTGTCCGCACGCCATGGACGCGCGGCGATGGCGCAAGCGATCAAGGCGGCGGCGTTGCCGGACTAATGCGCGGACGGTTCTTTGAAAAAGTCGGTGTGCATGTCTCGGCCGTGCATGGGGCCTTCAGCCCGGAATTTGCCGCCCAGGTCCGCGGCGCAAAGGATGACCCTCGTTTTTGGGCAAGCGGAATTTCCCTCATCGCTCATCTGCGCAATCCCCACTGCCCGGCCGCCCACATGAACACCCGCCATATCCGCACGACCGTCGGCTGGTTTGGCGGCGGCGGCGATCTCAACCCGACGCAGGATTATCAGCGCACGCAAGACCACGAAGACGCCCGCCGCTTCCACGCGGCTTACCGCGCGACCTGCGATCGCCACGGGCCGGAGCTGTACGAGAAATACCGCGATTGGGCCGAGACCTATTTCTGGCTGCCGCATCGCGCCGAACCGCGCGGCGTCGGCGGCATCTTCTATGACCATCACGACAGCGGCGACTGGGAACAGGACTTCGCCTTTACCCAGGATGTCGGCCGCTGCTTCCGCGACATCTATCCCGCTTTGCTGCGCGACCGGATGCATCAGCCCTGGAGCGCGGAAGATCGCGAAGAGCAGTTGATCCGCCGCGGCCGCTATGTCGAGTTCAACCTGCTCTATGACCGCGGCACCGTGTTCGGGCTGAAAACCGGCGGCAATATCGAGTCCATTCTGTCGTCGATGCCCCCGGAGGCGAAATGGCCGTAAGGCTATTGAGCCGACCCGCCCAATAATTTAGGCGAAATGGCCGTAAGGCTATTGAGCCGACCCGCCCAAAAATTTAGGCGAAATGGCCGCAAGGCTATTGAGCCGACCCGCCCAAAAACTTAGGCGAAATGGCCGTAAGGCCTGCTCACGACCGCAGCGCCCGGATCACCAGCGCTGCAATGATCGCCAGCAGCGCCAGATTGATCAGCACGAAGCCGCGAAACAGCCGATAGGCGCCGCGCGCGTTTGGATCGGGGGGCGGTGGGTCTTCGGTCACGCCGCTTCCCAATCGCACTTTCGCGCCGCCGTCAATTCGGGCACACCGCCTTAACGAGGAGTTCCGATGCGCCACACCACTATTGAAGGCACGATCCTTTACACCTCCAAAAAACCGGAAATGCTTGATCAAAAGCGCGGCTTTGAGCGCTTCCTGTTTACGCACCATGGCGACGGCGCAGTGACCTTGCGCGCCCATTGCGAGATCGAGGAGCCGGCGCCGAGCGTTCTGCGCGACATCGTCTATGCGCTCGACGCACAGGGAGCCCCGAAAGACTGCCTGCTGCGGCTAACGGTGGGCGACGTCTTTATGGGCGCGGGCTTTTTCCGCTTCCTGCCGGATGGGATCGAGTGCGAAAGCTATGGCCCGTCGATCGGGCGGGTGTCGCAGCGCGTTCCCTTGAACCAAAAGATCGACGGTTTCGGCACCCATCCGATTGTGGCGGACGGCTACTTCCTCGGCATGCGCGGCCTGAAGATTGGCGAGCGGCGCACTTTCCAGATGTATCTGCCCTCGCCCGATCATCGCGGCGCCACGCCGCCGATTGTCGCTCCGGTCAAGATCGACGGCGAATATGTCAAAGACGAAACCGTCACAACGCCCGCGGGGACTTTCGCCTGCCGCCATATGCGCTTCATCGATCCCGGCGACAGCGGCATGAGCGGCGCCCATCCGATTTATGATCTCTGGATCACCGCCGACAAGCACGCGATTTTCGTGAAAGGCGGCGTCGGCGGCTATATGCAAACCTGGTATGAGTTGCAGACGCTGACGATCACGCCGGCAAGCTGAGCCGTTTGCCGTTCCCGAGTCAGACCGCGCGCGAATGGCGCGCCGCGCCGGCGGCGCGGTAGGCGTCAAAGGCTTGCGCCGCGAGCCGCGCGAACGGCCGCCCGCGCGGCGTGACGCACACCGTGCCAGCGTCCATCGCCACCAGGCCGTCGGCCGCCAGCGCCGCCAACGGCTCAGCCGCGCCTGCAAACGCCCCAAGCCCGCCAAGGGGGGCAAGATCAACGGCGAAATCGCACAACAGCCGCTCAATCACCGCACGGCGCACGCGGTCCTCCCCGCTCAGCGCTATGCCGCGGCCATGCGCCAGATCACCGGCGGCGATGGCGCGGGCATAGGCTTTCAGGTCCGGCGCGTTTTGGGCATAGCCATTCGGATAGGTGGAAATCGCTGAAGCGCCCAGGCCGATCAGCGCATCGACCTCTTCGCCGGTATAGCCCTGGAAGCTGCGGCCCAATTCGCCGCGCGCGGCGGCAGCGCTCATTGCATCATCGGGCCGGGCGAAATGGTCAAATCCGATGGCGACATAGCCGCGCGCCTGCAGCGTTTGGGTGATCGCTTCGGCCTGGTCGAAGCGAATATCGGCCCCCGGCAAAGTGGTTTCATCAATCAGCCGCTGGCGGGTTTTGAACCACGGCACATGGGCGTAGCCGAACGCGGCGAGCCGGTCGGGCTCCAGATCGGCGGCGGCCTCAGCGCTGCGCACGGCGTCCGCGATGCTTTGCTGCGGCAAGCCATACATCAGATCGAGATTGAGCCGCTCAATGCCGTGGCGGCGCAAGGTGAGCACCGCATTGGCGACCTGCTCATAAGGCTGCACCCGGGCGATTGCGGCCTGCACATGCGGGTTGACATCTTGCAGGCCGAGGCTTGCGCGCGTCACGCCGGCATCGGCCAGGGCCGCGGCATGGGCTGGGCTGAGCGTACGCGGATCGCACTCCACGCTGTGTTCGCTCACCGCGCTGAGATCAAACCGCAGGGCCAGACGGTTGGCGATCTTTGCAAAAGCCGCCGGCGGCAGGCGATTGGGCGTGCCGCCGCCCCATTGGATGAAATCGACGCGTCGGGCGGGCGGGCGTGGCGGCGGCGATCAGATCAATCGCGGCGCCAAGCGTGTCGGCATAGGCCTCCACCGGCGCATCACGACGGCTGGCGACAGTGTGGCAGCCGCAATACCAGCAGATTTCTTTGCATCAGGGGATATGCAGATAGAGGCCAAGCCGGGCGTCCGGGGTCAGGCCGCCGAGCCATCCGCGCACCTGTGACGCGGCAATGCTGGCATGAAAATGCGCCGCGGTTGGGTAGGAGGTGTAGCGCGGCGCGGTCAGCTCGGCATAGGGGCGAAGGGTCGGGTCCATGACTTCAGATGCGCCGGCGCAGACGCCGCAGTCGAGGTGACGCGCCGCCGCATCGACCAAAGGGGGGCGCCGCTCCTTGCCCCTACAGCTTTCACCAAGACATGCTAAAAGGCCACCAGGAGAACCCGCATGAGAAACCTTCTCGCCGCCCTGGTGTTGGCCGTCACGCTGGCCGGCTGTGGCTACAACACGATCCCAACCAAGGAAGAAGCCGCCAAGGCGCAATGGGCCGAGGTCCAGAACCAATATCAGCGCCGCGCCGACCTGATCCCCAATCTGGTGGCCACGGTGCAGGGTTTCGCCAAACAGGAAAAAGATGTGTTCACCGCTGTGGTCGAAGCCCGCGCGAAAGCCACGCAAGCCAATATCGACGCCTCCCAGATCACCGATCCGGAGAAGTTCAAGCAGTTCCAGGAGGCGCAAAACCAGCTGTCCGGCGTGCTTGGGCGGCTGTTGGTAATCACGGAAAACTATCCGCAACTGAAGTCAGACCAGAACTTTCTGGCGCTGCAGTCGCAGCTCGAAGGCACCGAAAACCGCATCGCCATCGCACGGCGCGACTACAATGGCGCGGTGCAAAGCTTCAACACCGAACTGCGCACTTTTCCCGGCGTGATCTGGGCCAATACCGCCCACAGCGCATCTAAGCCGATGCCGCTGTTTGAGGCCGCCACGGGCGCTGAAAAAGCGCCGGAGGTGAAGTTCAATTAGCGCGGCCCACATCTCCCCTTTCCCCTCCTCTTCCCCTTCCCCCCGCTGGCGGGGGGAAGGCCGGGTAGGGGGGCTGTGGGCGGCGTTTTGGCGTTTGCCTTTTCCCCTGACGGCTATTCGATGTCCCCTTCACCCTGCCCTCTCCCCGCAGGCGGGGAGAGGGTTGCTCTTGCTGCTCTTGCTGCTCTGCCTGCCGGCAATTGCGGCGCCGACATTTCCCGCCCTCACCGGCCGCGTGGTTGATCAGGCGCAATTGCTTGATCCCGCCCAGGAACAAGCGATCGAGCAGAAAATTATCGCGCTGGAGCAACAGACCGGCCATCAATTCGTGGTGGCGACGCTTGCCGATCTGCAAGGCTATGACATCGCCGATTTCGGCTATCAACTTGGCCGGCATTGGCGCATCGGCGATGAAAAGGCCGATGACGGCGTGCTGCTGATCATTGCGCCAACCGAGCGCAAAGTGCGCATCGAAGTGGGCTATGGCTTGGAGCCGGTGCTGACCGACGCGCTCAGCTCCACCATCATCCAAAGCGCCATCATCCCGAAGTTCCGCGCCGGCGATCCGGCCGGCGGGATCGCAGCTGGCGTCGATGCGATCATCGCCCAGCTCACGCTCGATCCCGCCACCGCGCGCCAGCGCGCGGCAGACGCTGCGAACGCGCCCGAAAGCGGCATAGAAAACCTGATCCCTCTGCTGATCTTTGCCGCCATCTGGATCATCGTTTTGTCGAATGCCGGCCGACGGGGGCGCCGGCGCAGCTATGGCGCGGGGCCGGTCGTGATCTGGTCAGGCGGGCAAGATTGGACGCGCTCTTCGGGCGGCTGGTCGGGCGGCGGCGGCAGTGGCGGGGGCGGCGGCTTTTCTGGCGGCGGCGGCTCGTTCGGCGGCGGCGGCTCTTCGGGGAGCTGGTGACATGGCTTTGAGCGACGCCGACAAGACCGCCCTGGAAACCGCGATCCGCACCGCCGAGGCCGCCACCAGCGGCGAAATCCGCGTGATCTGCACCCAAGCGGTTGGCGATTATCGCATCGTGGCGCTCGCCTGGGCAGCGATTGCGGCGCTCGTGGCGGTTCCGCTGCTGCTGCTGACGCCGTTTGATTTCGCCGCTATCCCTGCGCTTGGCGGCTGGCGGGCAGCCCATATCGATCCGCGCGCGGCGCTGGTCGGCCTCATCATCGTCCAGACCCTGACATTCCTCGCCGTCGCGCTCGGCTTGTGGTTTGTGCGCCCACTGCGCTTTGCGCTCACGCCGCGCTGGCTCAAGCGTGAGCGCGTGCATCGCATCGCCTTGGAGCAATTCCTGGCCCGCGGGCTGCACCTCACCGCCGCGCGCACCGGGGTGTTGATCTTCCTCGCCCGCGAAGAACACCACGCCGAAATCGTCGCCGATGAGGGCATTTACGGCAAGGTCGGCGAAACCGCTTGGGCCGAGATCGTGCTGCGGATGATTGACAAGCTGCGCAACGGCGATGAGGCCGCCGCCTTGGCGCTGGCGATCGCTGAAAGCGGCGCCCTGCTTGCCCAACATTTCCCTCCCGGTCGCGACAATCGCGATGAATTACCCAACGCCTTGATTGAAATCTGAGGTCGCCTCTGCGCCAGCGATGAGCCGCTGGCGCGCCACACATTCACTGCACGCATCGCGTTCCGCGCTGAGATAAGCGATCAGCGCGATGTCATCGGTCAGCGCCATGGCGCGATCGAAAGCGGCTTGCGCTTCGCACCGGCGGCCGAGTGCGGCCAGCAAGTTCGCCTTTAACGCCCATAAGGGCTGATAGGCTTCAAGCGCCGGCGCCACCGCCATCACTGCGTCGAGCGCCGCCGCCGGGCCCGCCACATGAACCAAGGCCGCCGCCCGGTTGAGCCGCGTCACGTCCGATCCGGTGAGCGCGGCCAGCGCATCATAGAGCGCAAGGATGGCCGGCCAATCAGCCGCGCCGGTGTATGCGCGCACGGCATGGGCCGATTGGATCGCGGCCTCGAGCTGGAACCGGCCGACCTGTTTGAGCTTCTGGGCAGCACGCAGGAGCTGTTCGGCCTCGGCTTGCCGATCGGCCCGCCACAGCGTCACAGCCTGTGCGGAGAGCGGTACATAATGGCCTTCGCCATCGCGCCGCGCTGGCCGGCGCGCCTCGACATGCAGCATCAAGGCAAGCAGCCCCAGCGCCTCGGCCTCTTGCGGCAGCTCACCCGTCAGCACCGCTCGAGATAGATCGCTTCCTCAGCCAAATCGCCGCCGGCCTGATCCCAGCCGGCTCCGAATGCGGCATAGATGGCGTCCAACACCGGCGCTAGCCTTGCCGGCCATTCCTCCCGCGACGGCAGCGTAAACGCAGCTCCTGCCTCGCGCAGTTTGGCCTTGGCCCGCACGAGGCGCTGGCTCATCGTCGCCGGCGCGACCATGAAGGCCGCCGCGATCCGCTCGGCTGACACGCCAAGCACGGCCTGCAACATCAAGGCGGTGCGCACCGCCGGCTCCAGGGCGGGATCGGCGAACACAAACATGAGGCCGAGCCGGCGATCGGGAAATTCGGCAAAGGCGGCCATTTCCGCTTCAATCTCTGCAATGCCAGCCAAAATCCGCCCGCCAGCAGCCTTGGCGACGGCAGCGCGGCGGGCCTGATCGATCAGCCGGCGGCGCGCCGCAGCCAGGAGCCAACCTTCGGGATTGTCCGGCGTTCTGGTTGTCGGCCAATGCGCGAATGCCGCAGCAAAGGCGTCGGCAAGGGCGTCTTCAGCCGCGGCAATGTCGCGGGTGCGCGCCGCCAGGATCGCGATCAGCTTGCCATAGCTGTCGCGGGCGGCGCGCGCGGCGGCGTCACATGGCGCCATGATCGACACAGGGGCGAACTTCAACCGCGCCGTGGCGCGCGCCGGGGCATTTCTTGGCCCAGGCCACAGCTTCGGCTTCGTCGGCAACATCGGTCAGGTAGAAACCGCCAAACTGCTCCTTGATCTCGGCATAGGGGCCGTCTTTCACCGAAGCGCCGCCGGCGCTGACGCGCACCGTCTTGGCGGTGGCGACCGGGTGCAACTCTTCGCCGGCAACCAGTTTGCCGGCTTGGCTGAGTTCGGTTGAGTAGGCGAAATAGGCGCCCATCTCGCGCTTCATATCCGCCGAGCTGAGCGAGGCCCAGACTTGCTTATCGCCATAGATCGCAACCAGATACCGCATTGTCTTGTCTCCTGGATCAGGAAGCCCAGATGCTGGGCTTCGATCAAGTGACGCGCAGGCCAGTGCGATTTCGACAGGGCAATGCAATTTCTAAGCGTCCTGCGTTCTAAGGCGCGTCAGTGATCTTGTAATAGTCGCGATACCACGCAACGAACTGCGCCAGGCCAACCTCCAGCGGCGTTGCCGGGCAGAAATCCGCCACCCGGGCCAGATCAGCAACATCGGCAAAGGTCGCCTCCACGTCGCCAGGTTGGCGCGGCAATGCGCGTTTGACGGCTTTCTTGCCAATCAGGTTTTCAAGGATTGCGATGAAGTCGCCCAAGCGGACCGGATTGCTGTTGCCGATATTGAAGATCCGATAGGGGCTTGAAGAAATCGCCGGATCGGGCCGGGCGGGATCAAACGACGGATCTGGCCCCGGCGGCTTCGGGATCAAGCGCACAATCGCGGCCACGATATCGTCGATATAAGTAAAGTCCCGCCGCATCACGGCTTCATCGTAAACGTCGAACGGCGCGCCCTCAAAAATCGCTTTGGTAAAGCGAAAATACGCCATATCTGGCCGGCCCCAGGGACCGTAAACCGTAAAAAACCGAAGGCCAGAAAGGGGAATGGCGTACAGATGCGCATAGGCGTGGGCCATCAGCTCATTGGCGCGTTTGCTGGCGGCATAAAGCGAGACCGGATGATCGGCGCCGTGATGTTCGCTGAAAGGAACATACGCATTCAGGCCGTAAACCGAACTCGATGAGCCATAGATCAGATGCGTCAGCCGATGATGGCGCGCCGCTTCCAGGATGCTCAAAAACCCATCCATGTTGGACGACACATAAGCGCGCGGATTGTCCAACGAGTAACGCACACCGGCCTGCGCCGCCAGATGCACCACCGCTTCGGCCTGGTGTGATCGGAAAGCGGCGGCAACGGCGTCATAGTCGGCGATGTCGATCTGCTGGAACGCAAAGCCGTTCAGTTGCTTGAGATTCTGCAAACGCGCTGTTTTGAGCGACACGGCGTAATAGTCGTTGAGATTGTCCAACCCCAAAATCTGCGCGCCATTCTGCAGCAAGGCCCGGCAGAGATGATAGCCGATGAAACCGGCCGCGCCGGTGACAATGATCCGTTGGGGTAAAGGGGCTGCCAAGCTGTTCTCACGGTTTCGGTTCAGCGACATTGAACGCAGGATTCACGGACTGTTCCACCCTGCGCGCCTTTTGAGAAGACCTACACGTCTGCAAGGACATGGTCCATCGTGCAACAGGCGCCGTGGGGTGAGCTTTGCCTCTCACGAACCAAGCCGGCTTGCGGCGATCCAGCGATGGCTTGCCCTATTTCAACAGATGTTTGAGACGCATCATTTCGGCGAAGGCCAAAAACACATGGTACAGCGTGGAGGCCGGAATGGTCGTGGAGAGCGGAGCGCCGGCGGGGTCGTAGGCGTCAATCCAACCTCCTGCAGGAGCCGGATTGAGATAGCGTTGAAACAGCACCGCGCAGGATTGGCCAACCGCCGGGCGCGGATCAACACCATGGGCCTCAGCCATCGCCAACCAGCCTTTGATCCGTTCCGTGTTGGGCCAAGTCCGTGAGCCGCGATCCAATGGCGCGCCATCATCGCGCACGCTGTTGAATGTGACGCCCGTTGCCGGATCAACGCCGTTTTCTTCGGCAAACCCGACCAGCGCACCAATGTCTTCCCCTAGCGGCCAGCCGAACAGCGCCTGCGCCCGCGCCAAAATCCACGCCCACTCAAACTGATGCCCAGGCTCCACGAGCCGGCCAGCCTCGCCTGGCGCGCGCGCCCAATCATCGGCGAAAAACTCCGCCAGCGTGGCGCTGGCGCGATCAAAGAAGCGGGTCTGGAACAGCGCGACCAGATCAGCGGCCAGCTTTTGAAAGCGGGCCTCGCCTGTGGCTTCAAAAGCAGCCAGCGCCGCTTCCAGCAAATGCATGTGCGGGTTCTGCTGGCGCGGCAAATCCATCGGGACTTCATGGGCAAAGCCCAGGCCAGACGGGTGGGCGAGCAAGGTTTCAATCACGTCCAGCGTTTGGTGCAAGCGCGCTTTGGCTGCGTCGTCGCCGGTGGCGCGGTACCGCCACGCCAGGGCAAACAGCACGAAGGCATGGTCATAGAGATCGGGCGTATCGTCCATCGGCCCGCCATCGGCGCGCACCCGCCGCGCAAAGCCTTTGTCCGTCCCGCGCCAGAAACGTTGCATCAAAGCTTCGTAACAGCCATCCGCTACTGGCCGCGCGCCGGCCCATCCGAGCACCTCGGCGTGAGAGAAAACATAAAGCTGGCGACCCGCCACACGGGCGCGCTGAAAGCCGCCGCTGATCGGCGCGCCGGCGAGATCGAGCGCTTCCTGCACCCCGCCATCGGCGCGGTCCAAGCCGTTGCGCGCCCAAAAGGGAAGCGCGATGTCAAAACACCATCGCTCGGCCTGCGTCACCCAGTCTTGCGTCATCCCGGCCTGTTCCTTCATGCGGTCGTCATTGCGTCCAGACAGGGCGGCTAGTGAAAGCATCGGCCAGCGTCAAGCGGCGTCGAAGAGCCGCTTAGCGCTTCTGCGCGACCAAGGATTGGCGCCACCCCATGTGAGACCAGAAGGCCTGCAAGCGATAGCCGGGGTTTGATCGACGCTGATCATGCGCCAAAAGCTCTTCCTCATAAAACGGCAAGCGGATGATCCCGGCCTGTTCAATCGAAAAGCCTCTGCCCTCCAAGCCGGAGGCGACGGCGGGGCGTTCGGGAAGCGCCTGATGGGTGGCGTCGTCAAAGAAGTTTGAGACCATCACGTCAACGCCATGCGCCAACAGGTCTTCACGGCGCGGCAAGGTCAATGTCGCTGTCGATGGCCATTCCAGATAGAGCCGCCCCCGCGCCGCCAAGGCCTGTTGGGCCCAATCCAGAAGCGCCTCCGGATCGTTCAGATGTTCAATCACATGGCTGCAAAACACCGCATCAAACCGGCGCCCGCCAAACTGCGGCGCCCGATCTTCAAAGCGCGCGATCTCTACCGCCTGATAATCGCGGGCCCGCGCGATTGGCTCCAGGGAGTAGCCTTAGAATGTCAGATCTTCCCGCTTCGGGGTCGGCCAGGAGCGAAACACGACCAGGCAGCCATCGCCAGCCCCAAAGTCCAGCAGGTGGGCGTCGCGGGGGAGCGTTTTCACGAACTGCGCGCGCGGATGGGCCCTGTTCAGCGCTTGATCGAGATCGCGAACTTGAGCAGCGGCGTGCGTGGCTTGTGCAGCCAATCGGCAAGAGCAGTTGGGCTGTGGAGCGGTTTTTCCATATTTGGGGTCTTTGACAGTCCCAATTCGATCGCGTCAATTGAAGACGCCACTCGGAAAACCCCTTGCCACAAAGAATGTCACAAGCCCTGTCCCGCTCGGCTGTCTGCAACGCTGCGACGCGCCATTTCCAGGGAAACTATAGACCGAACGCATGCAGGTCACCATCATAGAAAGCAAATCCTCCTGACCGTTGGCGGGGGATCGGCGATCTGAGAACCTGGATTGAACCCAACCCAATACCAACCGACACTGATTGGCCAAGCAGTCACGTCGTCAATGTATCCTTACAAGCCGCCCAGAGCTGGCCGATCTCTGTAGCCGAATTTGTCGCACGCGCTGCAACATTCATCCTGCGGCCAAGCCGATTCAGCACTCATGTATCACGAGGGACAGCATGAAAAAGCGAAACCCAGCGCCCTCTTCACTTGGCCGACCTTATGATCTGCCAGGCGGCTGCAGACGGGGAAGCGCCCAATGACGCATTGCAAAAAAGCTAAAAGCAACAGCAGGGGGAAGCGCGACTAAATAGCTTTTAAACTTGTCGGCATGGAAAACCTCGACAAGAAGGGCGATGATGGCGAGGATCAATGCCTGTTGCCCAGCATAAACGGCAACGACTCGCGGCAGCGCGACATGCACTGGCGCATTGCTCTTGAATGTGAATAAACGATTCAGAACAAAGCCAACAAGGACAGCCGTCATCCAGGCTATCATGGCGGCTGCAAGGTAATGAAAGCCCACATATATGCCTAAGGCATATATGCCGAGGTTAATTGCAACGCCGACGGCTCCGACCACCCCAAACCGAACAAGTTCCTTCAGCATCAACCTGCCTCTCTCATTCTGCCGTGCACCGTCTTCTGCTTAAGCCAGATGGCGACTTTCGCGCTGATGGGTTCGGCGATTTATACCCTGCATAGCAAGTCGCCTCGCTATAGACTGTACCCCGCTGGCAGATCAGATGCCTGCGCTCGAAATCTGAGGCGGATGATCACCCAAAAGCAAGCGCTTGATATTGCGCCCACTGAACCCTCAACGACGCTGTTTCAGCCGGAATACTCTTATACGGCGCCTGTGGAAACATTCACCCTTGTCTCATCGAGGCATGCCTCAACGAACCGACCAAAGCCCACCATCAAGCGATCATCTGGCAACCGTAGCCGTTTGTTTCGGTGCTGCCTAGTCATTGGTTGACAGTCATTGGCTGACTTGAACAAGAACGCCGGTAAGCCTCGAACCGCAGGGGCGTCATCGGATCGGCGACCGCGTTATGCGCTCGCCCCGCATAGTGTCTTGCTGCGCTCGATTGGAACTGGTCGGAGCCTCTGCTTCAACGAGACGATCATTCGGGCCGTTGCCTGCCGCGTGTGATTGACACCGTCCGCTACAACAGACTTTATCAGCGCTAAGCAAGACCTTGGAAGCGAGGGTTCCAAGTCTTGTCATCAAAGGGGTGGGCGAAGTGAACGTAGCGGTCCAAGGCATCTTAGGCCTTCTCGTCGCGGCGGGGTTCTTTCTTGTCGGTCAAGGCCTTCTCGCCGATTGGCCCAAGAGTCTTCCGTGGGAAAAGCTCACTGATTTTTACGGCGTTCTGGCCATATACTTTGCCGCTGTCGCCTTAGCGGTGGTCACGGCTCGGCTGTTCAGATTGCGCTTCTTCGCCACCGCGCTTGTTCTCGTTGTTGCGATCACACTGGCGACGGGAAATTTTTGGGCATTACTTGCTGTTTCAGCGCTCTTCTGCGCTTGCGTTGCCGTGGGCGATGGGCTCGCCAAGTTAATGAAGCTAAAGCACTGGAGTAGCATCGAAGAAAGGCTGCTGATCGGGGCTGGGATATACGGCACAATAATCTCGATCACAGCATTTTTTCCGGTGAACTATCCCGGAGTTTACGCACTCGCTATTGTCGCTCCAATCGTTTGGATGCGGCGTCCGTTGGTGCGCCGTCTACGGTTGGCGCTAGCCTTCAGCCGAGCCCCGCACGAAAAGCCGCCTCGATTAGACCTCGTGCGGCTGGCCACATTTGGCGTGATCGTCATACACCTTCTTGTGTCGCTTTTGCCGGAAGTCGGCGCCGACGGCGTCGGCGTCCATATGCTCATTCCATCCAATCTCTTCGCGCAAGCGCACTGGGGCTTTGATCCGCACCAGTATGTTTGGTCGGTGACGACGATGCTGGCGAACTGGCTGTTCGCCATTGGTTACATGCTTGCCGGTGAAACAAGCGCCAAGCTTATCCATTTTGCCTTCACGTTGGTGCTGGCGCGACAGTCCTTTATTCTTGCGCGCTGGGCAGGTGCGGGGCGCCACGCCCGCTGGGCGCCGCTCCTGCTTCTTACGTCGCCGATTGTCTACACAGAGACGAGTTCGCTCTTTAACGACGTTGTATGGAGTTGTTTTCTCGTCGCTGGCTCGATGGCGATTTTCCGATTTGCCTTCAATCCTGGCCAATACGCCCGCCACAATCTGATCTATGGCGCAGCGACCTTTGGGTTCGCGTTGGCGACGAAAGCTCTGACGCTGCTCTATATTCCGGTTCTGACGTTAGTTTTGCTATACCGGATTCGCTCACTTTTCTCGGCGCGGCTCGCTTGGGCCTCCATCGCTGCAGTTGTTATATTTCTCATTAGCGCCGCCCCCCCATACGCCACGGCATTCTTGGTTACCGGCAATCCTGTTTTCCCTTTCTTCAACGAGATATTTAAATCCCCTTACTTTGAAGCGAAGAACTTCACCAACCAGTCCTACCACAACAGCCTTGCATGGGATACGTTCTACGAATTTACATTCGCCTCTGCGAAATACATAGAGGGAACAAACGGCGCGTCGGGCTTTATGTGGTTACTTGCTCTGCCCGCGACTTTGTTCGCTTTGTTGGCTCCCAAACGCCGCTGGCGCGCGCTTCTCGCCGTTGGTGTAAGCATCGCTTGCATCGGCGCGACTTTTTCGTCGCAGAGCTATTTGCGCTATATACTTCCTGTGTTTGCGATGATTTCCGGTGTCATCGCCGCGAGCTTTGCGCGTGAGGACGGTGGCGCTGAGGGCGCATCGTGGCCGCCAATCGTCATAGCTTCTTGGGCCACCGTTGCGCTCAATCTGCTCTTTATCACTGCCGGATCGTGGACCTATCGGTCTTTGCCGATTCAAGCGCTCGTCAATGAAGAACACCGTCGAACGTTTCTTGAGACACACTCGCCGATGCGCCTGACCACAGAACTTTTGAACGAGATCAATGATGAATCTCGATCTGTGGCGTTCTTTACGGTCCACTCCCATGGCGGCGGCCTCCATGCGAACGCACTCTATGCCAATTGGTACAATCCGAGTTTTCTCGCCGCAGCGACCGCATTGCGAAGCAAAGAACAGGTTGGCCAAATCATGCTCCGTTTTGGCGCGACCTTTCTCATTCTCGATGAGGCCTGGGGCACGCCGGAAGCCCGCGATGCAATTCGCGCCGCCACTGAGGAAGTAGCTTCTTTCAGGGGTTTCTCGGTTCGACGCTTGCCGCTCGAAGCGGAGTTTACAACCGACCTTGTCCGCAACGGCGACCTTAACGGTCCAGACAATTGGGGCGTGCCTCCCGGCGCTGTAATTCAGGATGGCGTCGCAAGGGTCACGGTCGATTTGCCGATCACTCAAATAGTCAAAGTGACCGAAGGAAAGCAGTATCTCAACGAAGTTGAGGCGCGATGCCTATCCGAAAAGACGACCGGGCGCGTGCAAATCAATTGGATGTCAGCGGCGGACAAAATCGTTGGGGTCAGTATCCAGGTTTGGGAATGCGAGCCAAACTGGAACGTGTATCGCCAAACCGTCACAGCGCCAGCCGATGCCGCAACCGCCGTGGTCTATGGCGCCGGACACACAGAAAAACCAATAGAAATCAGCAAAATATCTGTGCGCGCGCGAGAATAGCGGTCGCATCCAGCCAGGCCCGCTCGGCCACAGGCGGTTGGCATGGCGCCTCGGGCAGCCGATCGACGCTCGCGCCATGACGGGCCCGACCAAAAGCGCATCGTCTGGATCCGCCGCCAACAAAATCGTCAGCCCCGTGCGACCTTTACCAGTGGATCTTCAGCCGCAAGGAGGGTTGCACGCCATTACTTCCAACGATAAGCCTTCGATCGCGCAACAAGGACATCATGAATGTCGCCCACACCTACCCCGCCCAGCGCTCGCGTGGCGGTGGTCATTCCGTCATATAAGGTGCGCGACCACGTGCTGGGCGTCATTGCGCGAATTGGGAGCGAGGTTGAACGCATATATGTTGTCGACGACGCATGTCCTCTGAATAGCGGGGGATTTGTGGAACAAGAATGTCCTGACGAACGCGTCGTGGTCATTCGGAATGCCCAAAATCTCGGTGTCGGCGGCGCAACAATGACGGGCTATAGAGCCGCCATCAACGACGGAATGACCGTTTTGGTTAAGCTTGATGGGGACGGTCAGATGGACCCGGTCCTTATCCCGCAGATCATTGCGCCAATATTGAGCGGTTCGGCGGACTATACGAAGGGAAACCGCTTCTTTTCCCCCGAAGCCCTCAACGGAATGCCGAGCGTGCGCTTGATCGGCAATGCCGGGCTTTCGTTCCTGACAAAACTTTCTTCTGGCTATTGGGATCTGCTTGATCCAACAAATGGCTTTACTGCAATTCATGCCAACGTTGCCGACGTTCTCCCCTTTGATCGCTTAGCGAAGCGCTACTTTTTCGAAAGCGATATGTTGTTTCGATTGAGTATCGTACGCGCAGTCGTGGCAGACATCCCAATTTTCTCGCGATACGGCGATGAAAAGAGCAACATGAATGCCGGGCAGGTTCTGCTTCCATTTCTTGGCAAGAACCTGGTGAACACCTGGAAAAGAATTGTATACTCCTATTTTCTGCGCGGCTTCTCTTTCGCTTCGTTCCAACTCTTTTTCGGTGCAATCCTATTCCTTTGGGGAGCCGGATTTGGCGCCTTCAACTGGTACGCCAATGTCGCTTCGGGGCAGTCGACGCCAACCGGCACTGTTATGTTGGCTGTTGTGCCGCTCATTCTAGGCTTCCAACTTATCCTCGGATTCATCGCGGCCGATATCGCTGCGGTTCCGACAAGACCGCTGCACGCAATCCTATCCATCCGACCGGCAAAACCCTTGCGCCAGTTTCCGGATCGAGAAACCGTTGAAGCAGAAGCGCGCATGATGGGCCAACCGTCGGGCGCGGATCAACACCATGGGCTGTCAATCGGCGTCCAAAAATGACCCCGATCGGCCTGCAAATTTGACCCCCACTTCGCGTCGCTTGGGTGAGGCCGACACGGGCGTGCGGACCGCAAGAGTCTGCGCGCGCCCGGGTTGGCCGGTCGGTCGCAGGTG
>JBEIHY010000055.1:0-22259 GCA_040381035.1 Hyphomonadaceae bacterium | reverse complement strand
TGGATTTTTCTAGTGTTCCTTATGGTTCTGACATTTGCTCGGCGTCTGTGGCAAGCGGTAGCAAATGTCAGAACCGGAACACTAGTCGCTCGCCCAGGAGCCCGATCCTGCGGCCTGGGGGAAGGCGTCACTGGCCGGACGCGTACCCAATTGGGGGCCCTTTGCGTTAACACCTGCGCCACCATCAGTGATGCACTTTTACTCCGCCCAGCTGATGCATTTTTGCTCCGCCGTTGACATTCAGGGCCGAAATCGAAGTATCGCAAAGCCTGTTATTGAATTCCCTGGCCAAATTTTTCCGAAAACGCGATAGCGGGGGCCTGACTGGTTTTCGCGCAGATCGCGCCTGCGCGCGCTGGAGGGCGACCCTGACTTTGTCTCTGCGGGCAGCAAGGCGGCTGGCCAAGATCATGGTGCGCGCCGCTTGCGCGCGTGGTCAAGCTCCGTGAGGCTGTCGCGCAGGTTGTCGATGCCGAAGTCAGTGAAGGCGAGGGCGCTGTCTTCGCTATGGTCATAGACCCAGAGCACGCCGTCCTCAGGATCGAGGCCTTCAACGGCCTCGTCGATGGCGCTTTCCTCAACATCGAGCGTCCGCGCAACATAGGTTGTCGACCAGGATCATATGTCGGTGCGCATCTCATCCAGCGAGCCTTCCCATTCGAGTTTGCCGCGAAGTTTTTTTATGCCGGCTTGTTGGCGCGTTCTAACCAGGAGGCGCAGCGCCTCGGTGACGACGTCCATTTCTGTTTTTTCGCCTGTGACTGCGATGGCCTCTTTGATCAGGTCGTCATCGCTGTCGATATATGTGCACATGGCGAACTCTGGCAGAGGTGACTTATTTTTATGATGGCTGCATCGGCGCACATTTCAGACATTGTCAGCCAGGCCGGCGCAATTGGGGTAGCGCTCAGCAGCGCCGCTTATCACGTATCCGCTCGCACAAGGGTGGACTTCCACCGCACTTCTGATATCCTTCCACCATGGCCTTGAACATCAAGAACCCTGAAACACACGCGCTGGCGAGGGAACTGGCGCATCGGCTTGGGGTAAGTTTGACGGAGGCCGTGACACTCTCCTTGCGCGCGCAGTTGGCCAAGGCGCCGGACGCGGCAGAAGCCGGCCGAGCAGAGGAGATGGCCGCCATCGCCCGCCGCATGGCCGCGCGGATCGGGCTTGCGGGTCTGCCTGATCCCGATGAACTTCTCTACGATGCGCGCGGGCTGCCGAAGTCATGATCGTCGACACGTCGGCGCTTATTGCCATCATCCGCCAGGAACCGGAGGCTGAGGCGTTTATCGCCGCCATCGCCGGCGCGGCATCGCCGCAGATGTCCGCCGCCAGTTATCTTGAAACCGCGATCGTGGTTGATGCGCGCCGCGACCCGGCCTTGAGCCGTGATTTCGACCGATTGATCGCGCCGATCGCCATCGCTCCGGTGACGGCGGCGCAGGCGAGGCTCGCCCGCGAGGCTTATCGCGACTTTGGCAAGGGCACGGGCCACCCCGCGCAACTGAACTTTGGCGATTGCTTTGTGTTCGCGCTGGCGCAGGAAACAGGCGCTGCGATCCTGTTCAAGGGCCGGGATTTCGGGCTCGCCGGCGCTGTTTCTGCGATGTAGCGGTGCAGCCTTGGCGTTTCCCGCCCACCCTTTCGCGGTCGCACAGCCGGACGCAAAATCGCTTCGCACTCTTGCGGGCTGTTGCTCGCTTGAGTGTTCTGGCGGCTTGTTCGAAAATCGGTCGCCACTTTTCGGGCCGCCAGAAGGTAGGCCTTGTTGGGGGCGCCGCGGTAAAACGGCTCCCGCTTTTTCTGCGCGCCCCTTTTTGTGGTCGCACGGCCGGACGCAAAACCGCTACGCACTTTTGCTGGCTGTTGCTCCGTAGGGCTTATCGGGCGAGTTGGGGAAGGCCCCTCACATGCGACCGCGCAGGCGAGAGGCGCTGCGGGCGTTCGCGGGTTCGATCTATTCCGGATCGATTGCAGGGCGACCGCGAACCCCGCTTACGGCGCCGAGCATTAAAAAGAAGGCATAGGTATTCTTGGGCGTTGGACTCGAAGGGAGCCCCTGACTAGGCGCTCGGAAAGCGCGTATTGGCAATTTTTCAGCATTTGACTGGCATTGTTTGCACGTTTGTCGCCGTCCGCGATTATCGAAGCCTTGTCGTTCATGCGCGTCGTCGCGATGACGGGACCGCGCCAATCGGCCAAATCCACTCTTGCGCAGCCCCTCGCTGGCGAAGAGGCGCTCTACCGCACTCTGGATGTGGGCGACCGGGCCTTGTCATTGACGAGGTCGGCGTGCACTTGCGCCTGAAACGCTTTGGTGCGGGCAAGCCCGCGCCAGTCGTGCCCCTTGGCTGGGCGAGCGAGCACTTCAGTGCAGCCGTCTTGCACGCCCATCATGTCGAAGCGAGTAGTCTTCGTCTTTGGGGTCGATCAAGAGATCGACATCGCCGTCCGCGCGGTCGGCGTCTCGCGCAACGGAGCCATAAAGATACAGCCGCGCGGCGCCGATCAAGGTCGGCGCGGCGTTCGCGCAAGCAGGTGAGACCGTCATCAAGGCTCAGAAACGAAACATAGCATGAAAAACCGCACTGCGTGACGACCCGCCATCTGGACTGTGGGTGATGGAGGCTTTCGCCGCCGAATGACTTATGATAATTTCTTACCGAACAGTGATCGATTGCAAAAAGGTAATATGATGCCTGACACCGCCACTTTGTCCGCAAAGTTCCAGATTTCAATTCCCAAGGCGGTACGCACGGCGCGCCATTGGAAGGCGGGACAGGAATTCGCCTTTATTCCGAAAGGAACAGGTGTTTTGCTGGTCCCCGTGCCGCAGCGCGCAGAGCTTGCAGGTATCGCAAGGGGCTCACGGCCGGAGGATTATCGCGACCGTGAAGATCGCTTCTGATGCTGCTGGTCGACACGTCCGCATGGATAGAGTGGTTGATCGGTTCACCGACCGGCGAGACGGTCGAGAGATTTATTCCCGATCGCGACGCTTGGCTCGTGCCGACAATTGTTCAGCTTGAACTTGTTAAATGGCTTACACGTGAGGCGGGAGAGGATAAGGCCGATCAGGTTATCGCCTTTACCCAGATGTGTGCGGTGGCGCCGCTCGACACAAAAATCGCGCTCTTGGCCGGCGAGATATGCGCCAGGCACAAGCTCGCCAACGCCGACTCCATCATCTACGCAACAGCATTGGAGCACGGCGCTGAAGTTTTGACGTGTGATGCGCATTTCGATGGACTGCCAGGCGTCAGGTTCATTGCAAAGACCCAGTTTTAGGATCTGATCCGGAACTGCCCGTTCGAAGGCTTGGCGCCTGCCGGCTGCCGCGTCGCTGACGGCGGGCCAAGCCGCCGATATCACACAGGCGCGACCGTTACTCGAGCGCCTGACGCCCGATGCGGTCATCGCCGATAAGGGCTACGATTCCGACGCGCTGGTTGCGACGCTTGAAGCCCGCGCAATCACCTGCGTCATTCCGCCGAAGGCCAATCGCAAGCAGCAGCGCGCGTGCGATTTCGCACTCTACCGAGAGCGCAACCTCGTCGAGCGCTTCTTCAACAAGATCAAGCATTACAGAGCAATAGCGTGCCGCTTCGACAAACTGGCGAACACTTTTCTGGCTGGCGTCATGCTCGTTTGCGTGGTCCTGTGGCTCAACTGACGACACGCTCTAATTCGGCGCCTGCCGCTGGCCGATCCCGAAAGTCACCGTTCCCGGCCAGATGGACGACCTGGCCTTCAGGCCAGGGCGCCTTGGTTAGCCAGGATCAAGCCGCCGCCTCCGCATCTGCCGCCGCAGCCGCTTTGCCGCGCTTCGCCTTCGGCGGGGGCGCTTCGGCTTCCGCCTCCCGCGGCTTGGCGCGTGCCAGCACTTCGACATCGCCGAACGGGCCGACCACAAACTCGACGGTGTAACGGGTGACGCCCTTGGCGTCGTCGTAACGGGACGGGCGGATGTCGCCGACGAGGCGAACACGCGTGCCTTTCTGCACCAGCGCCCCCACGCGCTCGACCTTCTGGCCGGGGAAGACGGCGACGCGGCGCCAAGCGGTTTTCTCGGCCCAGGATCCGTCATCGCGCTTCCAGCGCTCGCTCGTCGCCACCAACAGCACTGCCAGCTTCTTGCCGCCTTTGAGGTCCTTGATCTCCACGCTGCCGACATTGCCGACAATCGAAAGAAGCTTTGTCCATGATCTTTGCTCCAACCTGGTGGGCCCATCCCGCCGGGGTCGCGTTCGCGACGCCCGCCAAGAAGCAGCCGGCACAGTCAGCGCGAGCGGCGGATTGCAATGGCTTGGCGCGGCCTGCAGGCGCACTTGCGCGCCGAAGCCACGGCGACTGTCTCAAAAGTAACGAGGCCAAATGTGAGAAACCGGCCCCTCGGGGCCCGTTTCCCGATAGATCATGCGGTCACTTCAGCGGCAGCAGCTGCCTTTCCGCGTTTGGCGGGGCGCGGCTTTTCGCCATCAAGCGACGGTTCATCGCGTGGTCTGCCGCGCGCCAGCACTACGAGATCGCCAAACGGGCCGACGATGAATTCGATGACGTAGCGCGTGCGGCCCTTGTCGTCGTCAAAGCTGTTCGGCCTGATTTGACCGACCAGCCGCAGCCGGGTGCCTTTCTGCACCATGGCTTCGACGCGCTCGACCTTGGCGGGCGAGAACACGGCGACGCGATGCCACAGCGTCTTCGCGGCCCATTCGCCCCCAATGGCGCCATTGTCGCGCTTCCAGCGTTCGCTGGTCGCCACAGACAGCACCGCCAGCTTCTTGCCGCCTTTGATCGCCTTGATCTCGACCGAGCCGACATTGCAGATGATTTCGAAAGCTGCCTTGTCCATCATTTTTGCGCCGTTCCCAAAGGGCTGATCCCACCGGGGTCGCGCTCGCGACGGCCGCTGAAATGCAGCCGGACAAGTCAGCGCAGCGGCGCTGTGCATGAGGGTGGTGCGGCGCGCAGCCGAAGGCGAGCACACGGCCTCACTGCACTGCGGACGACGGATGCTGTCTCAAGGACGAATTGCGAGCGCGACCCGCGCGGAGGCAATGGGGACGGGGCGATAATGGACAAGCAGGACGGAGTATCGGCGACGATGCGCGGTTCGTATGGCGCGCGTCGGCAAGCCCGAGGCGGCGCTGGCCAGGGCTATCGGGAATGCGGATCAGGCGGTGAGCCCCTGGCTGACAGGTTGCTCCAGGGAGAACGGCATATCAGGAGCGGCGCCGAAGCGAATGATGAGGCGAACTGACCACGAATGGCGCGAACTTCGCCTGGCTGGTGGACGCAGGCATGCCTGATGCCGAGGGCCGTGGCCTGCAGGGCAAACCGTTGATACGCGCGGCCCGCCGGCAGCCAATGCGTTGGATTGTCCTCGGCGCGCCGGTCACGCGAGCCCATCCGGCGCCGGGATTGGCTTTGTCATCGTCGCCAAGATCATGGCTGCGCACGGCGGCGCGCTTTGCACCGACGCGGCGCGCCCGGAACTCATCCTTGACTTCACACGCACCAAAGGCGCCAAGCGATGAGTCGTTTGCGACTTCACATCGAACGTCATGCGGTCGATCGCATCGGCTGGCTGCGCGCAGCGGTTCTCGGCGCCATTGATGGGGTTGTCTCCACCGCAAGCCTGATCGTTGGCGTTGCAGCGGCAGCGGCAACGCGCGCCGATATTCTGGTCGCAGGAACCGCGGGTCTGGTCGCCGGCGCCATGTCGATGGCGGCAGGCGAACATGATCGGTCATCTCGCAGTCCGATACCGAGAAAGCCGATATCGCGCGCGAGAGAAAGGAATTGAGCGACGATCCGGCGTTCGAGCGCGACGAACTGGCCGCCATCTATGAAAAGCGCGGATTTGACTCGGCGCTGGCCGCACAAGTGGCCGAACAGCTGATGGCGAAGGACGCGCTGGGCGCGTAGACACGCGACCAGTTGCACATCTCCGACATGACGACGGCGCGCCCGATCCAGGCGGCGCTGACATCGACCGCAACTTTCGCCACCGGCGCAGCGCTTCCGCTCGAGTTCGTTTTCGTCACGCCGCTAAACTCGCTTGTGCCGATTGTGTCGATTGCGTCTTTGCTGTTTCTTGAGCTTTCGGGCGGGGTAGGCGCCCGCGCTGGCGGCGCCCGAATGTCGCCGGCGATCATGCGCGTGACCTTCCGGGGCGCAATCGCCATAGCGCTTACGGCGAGGATTGGGCGCGTGTTCGGCGCAGCGCTCTGAGGCCGAAGTTTGATCGAGGTCAATCCGCGTTTTGTCGTCCGCAGCACAGTGCGCCGATGCAACGCACTCGACTAATCTGCGTAGCGATGGTGGCGGTGATTGCTTCGCCTTTTGCGCTCGCCAAACCGCCGCATCCCTCGGCCACGCCAACTTCCATCGCGAACGGGCGCGAGATTGCAGAAAGGAAGTGCTCGTCTTGTCATGCGATCGGGCGACGGGGCGCAAGCCCGCGCCCCGATGCGCCGCCGCTGCGTACCGTATTCTCGCGCTATTCCGAAGCGGCTTTCGACACCGATTTCATCGCCGGACTGCATGTCGGCGCATCGGACATGCCGAAGTTCCAGTTCAGCCCGCTCGGCGCGGATGATCTTCGCGCAATTCAGGTGAGGCCCAAGCAGATCGCCAGGCGATTGACGGATGATGGATCGCGTCAATGAGCGGGACGCCACAACCATTCTGGATGCGCCCGCTGTGCGAAGTGTTAGACTCGATCTCTTCGAGCAAATCTGGCCTGACCGCGCCAGAAGCGGCAGCCCGCCTTAAGCGATTTGGTCGCAATGAAGTCGTCGCGACCCGCGCGCCCAGACTTGTAGAGCTTGTTTTCCTGCGGCTGCGGGAGCCGTTGGCGCTGCTCCTGCTCGGCGCTGCAGCGTTGTCTGGGATTGCGGGTGACGCTGCCAGCTTCGTGATCATTCTCACAATGGTGATCATCGGCGTCGCGCTGGATGTTGTGCAAGAGCATCGCGCACACAAGGCGGCCGCAGCGCTCAAGGCGCGCGTCGCGCTTCGCGAGACTGTTCTGCGCGACGGCCAGGAAGTCTCGATCCCTTCGGCTGAGATCGTCCCGGGCGATGTTGTCGTGCTGTCGACGGGGGATGTGGCGCCCGCGGATGGCCGAGTGCTCGAGGCTGAAGGTCTGACGCTGGATGAGGCGACCTTGACTGGCGAAGCCTACCCAGCGGTCAAGACAGCCGCGGAAGATCTGCGAGATCGCCCCTTGAGTGAATCCGGCAATGCAATCTTTGCCGGCGCGTCTGTCGTTTCCGGGCGCGGAAAATTGATGGTCGTGGCGACCGGCGCGCAAACGGAGTTTGGCCACATCGCCAAGGCCGTTCAAGCGCAAGGCCCGCAGAGCGCGTTGGAGCGGGGGACCCAAGCCTTCGGGCTCCTGGTCGTTCGGCTGACCATGGTTCTGGCGCTGATCGTCGTCACGGCGCACATGGCGTTGGGCCGGCCGTTTCTGCCATCTCTGATGTTTGCGCTGGCGATCGCCGTGGGCTTGACGCCCGAACTGTTGCCGATGGTCGTGGCGGTGACATTGTCGCGCGGGTCGATCCGGCTGGCCAAAGGCGGCGTGATCGTCAAGAGATTGTCTGCGGTGCATGATCTTGGCGCCATGACGGTTCTGTGCACGGACAAGACCGGGACGCTGACAGAGGCCGAGATAAAGCTCGCCCATGCTGTCACTGCCGATGGCCAGGACAGCGAGGCCGTGAGTGAACTTGCGCGGCTGAACGCCCGTCTTGCGCGCGGGTTTGCAAGTCCGATGGATGCCGCCCTCGCAGCGCTCGGACCGATTGATCCAGAATGGCGCGCAACTGCCGAAGCGCCGTTCGATTTCGTGCGCCGGCGCGTCAGCGTGCTTGCCGGGCGCGGAGCCGAGCGCCTCATGATCTGCAAAGGCGCGCCGGAGGAAACGATCGGGATCTGCGCTTTTGTCGGCTTACCGGGCGGTTTACAAAGAGCTCTGTCCGCGGAGGATCGCCGGGCGTTGCTGGGGCAGGTGGCATCGTTCGGCGCCGCCGGCGAACGCGCCTTGGCGGTGGCTTGGAAAGCCGCGCCGCCGGATCAGCAGCATTGCGATGTCGTCGATGAACACGATTTGGTGTTCGCAGGCTTCGTGACATTCATGGATCCGCCAAAGGCAAGCGCAGGCGCTGCAATTGCCTCGCTGAAGGCGCTGGGCGTCGCCGTTAAAGTGGTGACGGGCGATTCGCTTGCTGTGACGCGAAGGGTTTGCGAGCAAATCAACTTTGCGCCCCATGGCGCGCTTGAGGGGCGCGATATTGATCGCTTGAGCGATGCAGGGCTTGCGGCCATCGTCGCCCAAACGGATTTGTTTTGCCGCGCCACACCGGTGCAGAAAAATCGCATCATCGCTGCTTTGCGCCGGCGTGGGGCGATCATTGGGTATCTGGGCGATGGGGTCAACGACGCGCCTTCATTGCATGACGCGCATGTGGGCATTTCTGTTTCTGGCGCCGTCGACGTGGCCCGTGAAGCCGCTGATTTGATCTTGCTTGCACCGGATCTGAACATCCTTGCCGCAGGCGTGCGGGAAGGGCGGCGCACGCTCGCCAACATCATGAAGTATCTGATGATGGCGGCAAGCTCCAATTTCGGCAACATGGTGTCGATGACGGCGGCGGCCTTGTTCCTGCCATTCCTGCCGATGACTGCGACGCAGATTCTCTTGAACAATCTTCTCTACGATGCGTCTGGCACAACGCTGCCGCTCGATCGGGTGGATGAGGATGCCGTTTCTGCACCGCGCAGCTGGGATATGAATCAGCTTATCCGATTCATGCTGGCGCTGGGGCCGGTCAGCTCCATCTTTGACGGGCTTACATTCTGCGCGCTGCTGTTCCTCTTTCATGCTAGCCCGGCGGTATTTCAGACCGCATGGTTTGTGGAAAGCTTGGCCACGCAGACGCTGGTGATCTTTGTCATTCGCACGTCTGGCCTGCCTTGGCGTTCGCGGCCGCATCCGGCCGTTGCGGCGAGTGCGGCGGCGGCATGCGCGCTTGGCTTCGTGATTCCTTTCACGCCGCTTGGCGCGTGGTTCGGCTTTGTGCCGCTTCCGGGTGATGTGCTGTTGGCTATCATTCTTCTTGCCGCGGCCTATCTCGTTTGCGCTGAGGGCGCCAAACGATTGCTGATGCGGTTTGAACTGCGGTTGCGTGAAAAGTCCGCGCGCGCGACTTCTGGCATGCTGCGCCGCGCTGGGGTGACAGGCCATCGCGATGATCAAATCAACTTGTCCGCGGCCACGGGCTCAACTGCATATCGCGTCACGGGCCCCGGCGCGCAGGAGGAAGCGTCATGAAACATGCCGTCATCTTGGGCCATCCGAACCCGCACAGTTTCAATGCGACGATCGCGCACACCCTTTGCGACGCGCTCCGTCATCGGGGTCATGTCGCCGACTTGCGTGACCTTTATGCGATGAAGTTCGATCCCTTGATGCAGGTCCAGGAGCTGCCGGATGACAAGGCATTTGGGCCTGCGCCTGATGTGGTGGCGGAGCGGGCGCGGCTTCACGACGTCGATGCCTTCACGTTCATCTATCCGCTTTGGTTCAATGCGCCGCCCGCCATCATCAAAGGCTATGTCGAGCGGGTCTTTGGCATGGGGTTTGGTTACGGCCCGCGCAAGCAGGGCGCCAATCCGCCGCTTCTTGTCGGTCGAAAGCTCCTGTCGATCACGACCTCAGGGGCGCCGGCAGAATGGTTGAAGGCGCAGGAATCTTGGGCTGCGGTTCGGACGCTGGCCGACAAGCATGTCGCGGATGTCTGTGGCCTGACTGTCCTTGATCACTTGCATTTCGGTGGGATCCACCCAGGAATCCGAGCCGACTTTGTTGAACGGTGTCGGTCTCAAGTGTCGGAAGCCGTTGCGCGGCTCTTCTGATCAATTCGGCCGCAATCGCTGGTCTCGAAACAAGACGTCGCGGGCGTGCCTGGTTATGGCGTGATTGCGACCTTCAAGACATTCTCGCGTTGATGGCCAAACAGATCGTAGGCCGTCGCGATATCGTCCAACTTGAAGCGATATGTGAGGAGGCGTTTGGCGTCGACGCGGCCCGCGGCAACCAGACTCATCAGGCGGCGCATGCGCTCCTTGCCGCCGGGGCACAATGTCGAAGCGATGCGAATGTCGCCGAGACCCGCGTGTTACGCATCAAGCGGCAGCCTAAGATCGGCGGAGTATACGCCAAGACTTGACAAGGTTCCGCCTGGTCGCAGAACGCGCAAACAGGCTTCGAAGGTAGCTTGCGTGCCCAGCGCTTCAATGGCGGCGTCGACACCGCGGCCGTTGGTGAGCTGCAGGATTGTCGCTACGGGATCGTCCGTAGCATGATCAATGACAATATCGGCTCCCATGGATTTCGCAACATCGCGCCGCTCGGCCAAGCGTTCCACGGCGATGATCAAGGCAGCGCCCTTCAGGCGTGCACCGGCCGTGGCGCACAAGCCGATCGGACCCTGCGCAAACACGGCCACGCTGTCGCCCGGTCGAATATTGGCGGCCTCCGCACCCGAAAGGCCAGTCGACAGGATGTCCGGGCACATCAGCACTTCCTCGTCCGACAAACCGTCCGGAATCGGCGCAAGATTGGCCATCGCATCAGGGATTCGGACGAATTCTGCTTGGCAGCCATCAATGGTGTTGCCCAACCGCCATCCGCCGAGCGCCTTGAAGCCATCTGCGCCGCAGCCGCCATCCTGGGCGTGCGCGCCGTCAAGGCAGGCATAGGATGTGCCGGACGGCGTGATCGCGCCTGCAATCACCCGCTGGCCTTCCTGATAGCCCTCCACATTGGCGCCGAGCTCGGCGATCACGCCGACGGGCTCGTGGCCGATCGTAAGCCCGCGGGCGACCGGATTCTCGCCCTTCAAAATATGAATGTCGGCGCCGCAGATCGTGGTCGTCGTCACCCGCAACAAAGCGTCGTAGGGCCGATGTCTGGAACACGCTTGTCTTCCAGTACGATCCGTCCCGGTTCCACAAAGACAGCAGCTTTCATCGTCATGGTCATCATGGACTCCTGTCGCCGCGGTGCATTGACCTTGCCGCTGCGCACACATTTAAGGCGCTCTGGACTGGATGGTCTCTTGCGTCAGCGCAACTCGCCGCGGATGCCGGCCGGAATTGGCGCAGGCGGAATTGGCGCAGCTGGGTCATTGTGAGGACGGGGCTCGGCACTCTGTGGTTTGCCCCTCCGCCAACGCTGCACGATTCTTGGCTGTGTCCGGCGCATCCATAGCGCGCACGAGGCGCTGATCGCGGCCGTCGAGATCCGCACTGTACTGAATCGCGCCGGCCGAATCGGGCTGCGCGGTCAGGTAAAGCACATAGATCGGCATCGGCTGCGCCAATGGAAGTGTTCGCGTATGGCCGTCGGCGATCGCTGCGTTGAGCGCGGGCAGGGGCCAGAGTTGCGGGTCGACGAGGAGCGCCGCCAATTCGCGCGCGTTCTCCACGCGAATGCAGCCGTGGGAGAAGGCGCGCACATCACGGTTGAAGAGCGCTTGGGCTGGCGTGTCGTGCACATAGACTGCAAATGGGTTGGCCATTTCCAGCTTCACGCGGCCGAGCGCATTGGCCGGGCCCGGAAGTTGAACGACGCTGAAGGGGGATCCTGAAGCGATGCTTGGCTCATCTGGCGCGTGAAGGGCGCCTGTTGGATCGACAAAGCGATAGCCAAGGGCTGCGGCGCGGGTTGGGCTGCGTTTGATGAATGGTCTGATCTCTTTGCGGGTGATCTCGGCTGGTGGCCGCCAAGCAGGGTTGAGCGTGACGGCTGAGATTGCCGTTGCGAAGCTCGGCGTGGGAGACCGCTGTGCGCCAACGATGATCTTGTGTGTGGCGACCAATTGATTGTTGCGAAACAGCTGAAGTTCAAATTGCGGCACATGCACTTCGATCCGATCGAGCGGCAAGTCTCGCGGCAGCCAACGCCAACGCTCGAGCGTTGCTCGTAGGCGAATGATCCGGCTCTGAGTTTGAGCGGTCGGCGGCTGCGCCAATTGATTGGCGAGTTCTTCCTGTAAGGCGCCGTATGCTGCCGATTGCGGCCCGAGCGCGGTGATCCGCGCGCGCAACGCGGGGGCCGCAAGCAATCGCAGCTCCTCGACACTGGGTTCAGTGGCGTCGGTCGGAATATGCCACGCGCCATCGGCCTGGCCCGGTGCGATTGCGCCTCGCGCATAGATCGTTGCAAGGCGTAAGGCGAGTTGGTCTGTGCACTCTGTTTGCGCACTGGCGCTTTCCGCTGAAGGCGGCGTGAGCATGGGCTTCAGCTGCGCAGTGTTGACGCCGTGCAGCGCGACGGTCTGTGCGAGTTCGTCTAGCACTGCGCGCGCCGCTGGCGACCACGCGGCCGACGGCGGCGCAGGTAGGACGGGCGCTTCGATCGGCGGGAGAGTTGACGGTTGGGGGCGGGGCGCACAGGCTGCGCTCAAACAAACGAGAAGCACGAATGCGCGCCAAAACCTCATGCGGGGATAGCTCCAAAGCGACGCAACGGTGTTCGGCGAGCAAGGGTTGGCGCGAGTTGGATTGTCAGCGCGGTGCGATGCGCACGCGTTCGCCATACTCGATCGTCACGCGCTGGCCTGGCGCCAATGGATTGGCGTCGGCTTGAACCAGCGTCACAAGCTGGCCATCGGACTTGCGGATGGTGTAGGCGAACCCGGAGCGGCGGGTGACGCCTTCTTCGACAGCGCCGCCGGCAAGCCCGCCGAGAACGGCCCCAGCGATCGCCATGATGGTCCGTTCTTCGTCACCGCCCCCGATTGTGCTTCCGGCGACGCCGCCGATCACTGCGCCGGTCGCTGGGCCGATGACCGTCTTCGTGCCTTCAATTCGCACAGGCCGAACGCGCTCAATCACGCCGTCCTCAACCCGCTGCACGCGTCCGACTTCGGCACGTTTGTAGTCGTCTCCGCCAAGGCCGGAGGCGCAACCAAGGATTGGCAAGACGAGCGCCATGGCGCAGGTGCGAACAAGGGTCAGTTTTTGGGTCATACGTCAACGCCCTCCAAAGCGATGCGCCACATTAACAGCGGGCATGCGTTGCGACTTGCGCCAGCGCAAACGCGTCTTCCAACCTTGCCATATGGAATGAGATATTCGGTCGCTGCTGAGGGCGGTGGGCGCAGCCGCCAAAGCGATGACGCTCCATCAGCACTTCGCAAGGCGGCACATCCTGGAGAATGACGATGCCTTGGCGGGACGCTTTGGTCTTTACTGATGGCTCCATCAATGGCCTCGCGCGCGCGCAAATGGCGGCGACCGTGGCAATTTCCGCGCCTGATGCCTTTCTGACGGCGGTTGTGCCCGTGCTTCTGCCGCCAACGCCCACGAGCGGTTTGGCGGGCGGGCTGCGAAGTGTGGTCGAAACCGCGCGGGACGTTGCTCGTGAGGATGCGGGCCAGGTCGTTGTTGCGGTGCGAACGGTTGCGCCCGCTTTGGGCGAACGGCTTGCGATAGAAGCGCCAGAGTTGGAGATCGCGCAGGTTTCCCGCTGGGCTGGAAATCGCGGTCGGTTTTCCGACGTGATCGTCGTTGCTCAACCGACTGCGGCCGATGCGTCCGCGCTCGACGACGCGATTCTGGATGGAGCCCTGTTCCGTTCCGGACGACCCGTTCTCGTTGTGCCGCGCTGGGAAACCGCGCGCCGTCTCGGCGAGCGCGTTCTGATTGCCTGGAGCGGCGCGCGGGAGGCCGCCCGCGCGGTGCATGACGCGCTGCCGCTCCTGCAAACCGCAAAGGTCGTGGACATCATACATGTTGGCGTCGGCGCAGAGGCGAAGGGAGATGGCCCGTTGGCCTTGTCCGCACTGGCCAGCCATTTGGACCGACACGGCGTTCACGTCGAAGAGCCGAGTTTGCTCGGCCAGCCGGGCGACATTGGCGGTGCAATTCTGGACGCGGCTCAGCGCCTTTCGGTCGATCTGGTGGTAATGGGCGGCTATGGCCATGCGCCGCTCGACGAACGCATTCTCGGCGGGGTTACCCGTGCCATGCTCAAGCAGACGCATGTCGCGCTTGTGATGGCGCATTGACCGCACTCGATTGCGGAGCTTGCGCCCGGTGTGCGCAGCGACTTTCGGTTCGCGAACGGCCGTCGGCATCGTGGTGGCTCCACTCTTGACATGGAATAAGTGAATTCGGGTGACCGCCGAGCACAAAGGAAAGCGGATACCGAAGCGATGCGTCGGCGAGACGGTCGCATGTGCGGAGGAAGACGGATGGTGATCGGTCGAATCGTTGCGGATACAGGTGGGCAGCTCATGTTCATGGCGCGCCCTGTCAGCGCCGACATCAACGAACGCCATTTTTTGGTTCATCTTGCGATGGCGGCGCTGCGTCCCACAATTTGCGTCCAAGGTCGTGTTCCGACAGCAGACGAGCTGGATCGTGCGCTCCGCGTCGCCATGCGTGAGACGCAGCGCACCATGGCGACCGCCAAGCTGATGTCCGACCATTGCGCTACAGTATTGCTCCTGTGCGATTGACCCAGCGTGCAGCGACGCAATCCCTCGGCATGGCGCCAAGAAAGTACAGCAGATGGAGTCCCGCGGCTGGCGTTATGCCGGCGATTGCGATCGAATGCGCGCGCTTCGTAGATAGCGACCAAAACAATGGGGCCTTCGGAAGCGCGCTGGGCCTGTTGTATTCTTGCGTTGTCTAAGCAGGTAGGGGGGCGGAGCACAGGCGCGCCAAGCCTATTCGGCCGCCATCTTGTGCCATGGCTGCGCGCGGTCAAGATCTGTGATGTAATCGCGCGTGATCGGTGCGGCCGTTTGATCCTTCGCGACTTGGATCTGAAACACGACCAAATTGCCGGCACGAAAACTGGCTTCTGACCCTGCGAGATAGAACTCCCACATGCGGCAGAAGCGCTCATCAAAAAGAGCGGCGACCTGCATGCGGTTCTGTGCGAAGCGCTCGCGCCACGCCCGCAAGGTCTCGGCATAGTGAAGCCGCAGAACTTCGATGTCGCAGATCACGAGGTCGGACCGTTCGATGGCTGTAACGATTTGCGAGAGGCTAGGTATGGCGCCGCCAGGGAAGATGTATTTGTCTATCCAAGGGTTATTTGGCATGGGGTCATGCGTTGAGCCGATGGTGTGGATGAGTGCAAGGCCGGAGCGTTTCAGTCGAGCTGCGATGGTCCGAAAGAACATCTCATAGTGCGCAGGGCCAACATGTTCGAACATGCCGACCGAAACAATGCGGTCAAATTGACCATCGATGTCGCGATAGTCTTTCAACTCGAAGTTAACGCGATGGCCGATGCCTCGATCAGCGGCGCGGGCAAGCGAGGCGCGCAATTGCTCGGCAGACAGCGTGATGCCAGTGACGCGACTTCCAAACTTTTCGGCGAGCGTCAATCCGAGCCCGCCCCATCCTGACCCAATATCCAGGACCGACTGATTTGGTTGAAGTAAAAGCTTCGCCGCCAAATGCGCCTTCTTTGCCGTCTGGGCTTCTTCAAGGCTCATGCCTTCGTGAGTGAAGTAGGCGCAGGAATACTGCTGGTCCGCGTCAAGGAAGAGCCGATAGAACTCAGCGGAGAGATCGTAATGGTGCGCCACATGGCGGCGGGCATCGCGCTTGCTGATTGGGGCCGGTGTCTGGCTGTGTGGCGACGGCATGCGCAACCGTTGTGTCGCCAAGTACAGCAGGTCATAGATCTCGCCACCTTCAAGCGTGAGGCTCCCATCCATGTAAGCCTCACCAACCGCGAGCAAGGGGTCTTCAAGGATGCGATTCAGCGTTTCTCCATCGCGCAAGCGCACAGTAAGGCAGGATTTGTTCGGTCGTTCGATTAGGGCGGACGACGCCTCGTCGTCGCCGATGCACAAATTCAAAACGCCCTCAGCGACAACAGTCTGAAGATCGTGGACGAACATGGCCACTCCTGCGCCTGAGAAGGGTCGGGGCACTGCTTGAGGAGTAGCTGAAGCCACGCGGAGCCACTTGATTTGACGCAAAGTGAATTTGCCTCTGGGCGGGCGGCGGTCGCAGGAGGAATGGATACAGCTGCGATGCAAGTCATATGCACTCCCCCATGCCATTGATTGAGCGCAAGTGGCCGGTAATCGAAATCGGTGACCTTCGCCGCAACGGAGCAAAGTATGGATTCGGCGGAAGGTGCTGATCTTGCGGTTCCGGAGCCGTTGAACAAGGCGTCACCCATCCGTCTGGCGCCGAAGCGCCGCGGGTTCTGGCCGCCACGACCAGGTTGGGGAAATCTGTGGATCGGGGCGCTTGTGCTTGTACTCGCTGCAATCGCCGTCGTCGTATTCAAGCCGCCGCTGGTGACGACGGCTCCGGCGCGACGCGGAGAGGCGGTGGATGTGGCTTATGCTACAGGGGTTGTCGGATTTGTACGCCAGGCCCGAATATCGCCGGTCGTCACGGCGCCCATTCTGCGCGTTTATGCTGCAGAGGGCGAAAATGTAGCGCGCGGCGCTCTTTTGGCGCAGTTGGAGGGCGGTCCGGCGCGGGCGACCGCATCACAGATGGACAGCGAAGCGTCCATTGCGCGCCTTTTCGGCGGGGCGGACGGAGCATCTTTATCGATTGGACATTGCCGCGCGAGCGGCTTGGGATGATGCGCGCGGTAGGCGCGATGCTGCAGTCGTCGCGGCGCGCGCAGCGCGAGCGCGCCTCGCTGACTACGCGGTTCGGGCGCCTTTCGCGGGGGTCGTGCTGCGCCACGACGCCGAGCCAGGTGACCAGGCGACCGCAAGCCGCGTTCTCTTCGTGATCGCCGCGCCATCCTCTCTGCGCGTTACCGCTGACCTGGACGAGCGCGATGTCGCGCGCGTGGCGACCGGTCAAAGAGCGATAATCCAGGCCGATGCGTTCCTTGGGCGAACTTTCCCAGCGCGCGTGACTGAATTTAGGCCCCAGGGCGATTGCGCAATACGGACATTTCGGTTGCGTTTGGCGCTCGATCCCGACACCGACCTGCGTGCGGGTCTTACCGTGCAAGCCAATATCATCTGCGGCCATCGCCTTGATGCGGTTCTCGCGCCCACCCAAGCGCTTCGCGGCGACATCTTATGGGTGGTGAAGAACGGGCGCGCTGAACGCAGAACCGTGGTGCGCGGCGCCTTGGGGGTGAAATGGTGGAGATACGCGAGGGGCTTGCCTCCGGAGAAACCGTGATCCTGCGACCTGCGGGCTCGTTGCACAATGGCGGGCGCGTCCGTGTGGATGCAAGCGCGTGAACAGTCGATTAGCCCTGCTTTTGCGCATCGCTTTTGCACATCTGTGGGTGCGTGCACGCCAGACGCTGGTGGCGACCTCAGGTGTTGCGGTGGGCGTGGGGTTCTTTCTTGCGGTTTCGGCCATGATGGTTAGGTCGCAGGCGGCTCTCATCCGAACGCTGATCAATTCAGCGCCGCATATCATTGTTCAAGATGAAATGCGCAACGCCCCACAGCAACCGGCGATCGCCGCCTTTCCGGGGGGCGCCGTTGCGATTCATGGTTTGCGCGCGCGCGACAAGGTGCGCGGCCTGAAAGACTGGGCGGCAATGCTGGCGGCGGCGCACGCGACAAGCGGTGTGTCAGCGACGCCGGTGCTGACTGGCGGTGTGACCGTGAGCTTTGCAGGACGCACGGAGGCGCTTGTCTTGTCGAGGATTGATCCACGGATCGAAAGTCTGATTCTCGACATCGACAAGGACCTCATCGGCGCCACGCTCGCCGACCTTGAAAACTCGCCGAACAGTCTGATCGTTTCGACGCAGGTGGCGACGCGCTTGGGCGCGCTTGCCGGCGATACCCTCATCGTGGCTTCCGCTGCGGGCGTAAAGCAACGCGGACGCATCGTCGCTCTCCTGAACAGCGACCGACGTACCGGTTCGGGCGCGAGCGCCTACGCGCTCCTGCGCACGGCCCAAGTCCGGTTTGGAAGGCCAAATATCGTCAATCAACTGCATCTGCGCCTAGTCGACCCTCAGCAGGCGCAAGTCGTGGCCGCTCAATTTGAAGCCAGATGGAATTAAAAGTGGGAATCCTGGCAGGAGCGATCCCACGATCTGCTTGATGCCTTGGTTGTTCGCAACTTGATCATGTATGCGGTGATCTCTGCCATCCTGCTGGTGGCGAGCTTTGGCGTTTACACCGTGATCTCCACGAATGTTAGCGAGAAGCGGCGCGACATTGCCATTCTCCGCGCCGTGGAATTTTCGGAGATGGATGTCACAGGCGTGTTCGTCATCGAAGGCGTGGCGCTGGGTGTGCTGGGGGCCATCGTCGGCTTTGCGCTTGGATTCGGCTTGATGCAGGCCCTGGCCGCGGTGCCGTTCCACTTCTCGGGGCAGACGTACTTCATTCCGGTGGACCGCGGGATCGGCCAGTATGCGATTGCCGGCGGCGTGTCTCTCGGCTGTGCCGCTTTCGCGGCGTGGTTGCCGGCGCGGCGCGCCTCAATGGCCGATCCGGTATACATTCTGCGGGGCGCCGCATGATTCCCCGCGTCGAGGTCCGAAATCTGAGCCGAACGCTGCAAGAGGCGGCAGCGCCAGTCGCTCTGGTGCGGAACGCCACCTTCTCCGTGGCGGCCGGCGAGTTCGTCGCCGTTCTTGGCCCATCTGGCTGCTGAAAGTCGTCATTGCTTTACCTGCTTGGGCTTATCGATCAGCCAAGCGAGGGCAACGTATTCATAGACGGCGAATCGACAATCGGGCTCTCGCGGAATGAACGCACGAAGCTGAGATTGGAGAAGATCGGATTTATCTTCCAGTTTCACTTCCTTCTTCCTGAGTTTACCGCTTTCGAGAACGTGGCGTTGCCAATGTGGCGCCTGGGCAGGCTTGGACACGCTGAGATTGTCGCACGCGCGGGAGCTTTGCTGGCTGGTGTCGGGCTCCAGGCGGACATCGGCAAACGCCCCGAAAAGCTGTCCGGCGGTCAGCGTCAGCGCGTCGCCATCGCCCGCTGCCTTGCAAACGACCCTGGGCTTCTCCTGTGCGATGAGCCGACCGGCAATCTCGACAACGCAAACACAGCGCTGGTGATCGATGAATTCAGACGGCTTGTACGGGAGGAGGGGCGATCGATTGTGTGCGTGACCCATGATGAAGGCGTTGCCGCGCGTGCAGACCGGCGCATTCGCATGAGCGACGGCGCCATCTTGGGAGACGACCAGAAGAGGGGAATTTGACTGTTGGGCCAATCAGGCCGGCTTCGCGCTCGGGCGAGCGGGCCGGCCTGGGCATGGGGAAGCGGTGGGTTCTCGCCCGCTTCCCCGCATGGAAGACCGATGCTGTGCAATCCCTTTCAGTCAATTGAAAGTCAGCTAAGCGTGATGATCAGAAACCGCCTTGAGCATCGTCAGAACAGCTTGGCCATCGGCGCCCTTGGCCTGGCTGACGTCACCGAGGCTAAGTGTTCCAACGACTTTTCCGCTTGCCACGACGGGCAGGCGCCGAACGCGAGATTGCGCCATCTTGTCTGCGGCGCGGTGGAGTCCTTCTGTCGGCTCGCAGCTGATTACGTCTGAGGTCATCACATCGCGCGCCTTGAGTGTGGCGATGTCACGGCCGTCCGCGAGGCCGCGCACAACGATGTCGCGATCTGTCACGACCCCAAGCAGCCTGTCTTTCTCGACAATCGCGATCATGCCGATATCGTGCTTGCGCATGCGCTGCGCGAGCGCCGCGATCGAGGTTTCTGGCGGCATGCATTCAACGCCTTCGTGCATTGCGTCCTTGACTTTCGTCGTCATGGAGAAGTCCTTTCTGGAGTAAATTCTATTTAGGTCTTGGTGATCTTGATCTTGTGTGTGGCGGCGACAATCTCAGCGGGCTTGGGAACGACCACTTTGAGCACGCCATTGGCATACTCGGCCTTTACCTGAGCCGGGTCGCATCCTTCCGGGAGCGTGACTTTGCGGGTGAATGCGCCGAAGCGTCGCTCGACGAGATGGAAGTCGGCCTTCTTCTCGTCGCGTTCGGATTTCTTTTCGCCGCGGATGGTCAGAGTATTGTTGGCCAGCGAGATGTCGACATCTTTGAGATCGACGCCCGGCAGATCGGCGACAATCTGGACGTCCTTGTCGGTTTCGGCGACGTCCATGCGGACAGCGCCGCCGTCGTCCTCCCAGATCGAGGAAGTCAATCCATTGGAACTGGCTTGATCCCACAACCGGTCCATTTCTCGACGCAGAACTGCAAAAGGCGCCATGAGGGACGCCTGCGGAAACGTCCAGGGCGTTGGCAAGGTGGATTTCATTTCGGTCTCCTGTCGCCCAGCCGTGCTTGTTTTACGTCGGATCGTCTGGACGCGCCTTGATCATGCGCAAGTCGGGCCTGCAATCAGAGTTGTTTGGGAGCGCCTGTCGCGCGCTCATGCCAAGAATAGGAAGGCTTTAACCGATCTGCCCGAGGCGCGATCGCCGATCCCTTTCGGCGGGTAAACCAAGTGGCCGAGGCCCAGTTGCGCTATGTCAAGCCAATGTCACGCATAGCGGCGTCCAATCGGGTATGACAGATGAAGTTCAAAGACTGGTTGGCGAGATTCGCACGCTTGAACGCGCGCTTGAGGCCGAGTACGCCAAGCGAAGGGCGGGCATGGGTTTTGGTTTAGCGCTCGGCCGGATCCGATTTGAGCAGGACATCATCCGCCGCCATCGGCGCTTCCAGCGCCATGTTGCAGCGTATCTGCTCACGGCCAAGCCACTTTTCATTCTGACGTCGCCGGTCATCTATTCTCTCATTCTGCCGTTTGTCCTTCTCGACGCTTGGGTGTCATTCTATCAAGCGATCTGCTTTCGCGTTTATGGGATCCCTCAAGTTCGACGCTCGCCCTATATGGTGTTCGATCGTGCTGGGCTTGCGTATCTGAATGCGATTGAGAAGTTGAACTGTGGCTATTGTTCGTACGTGAACGGGCTCATTGCCTATGTGCGCGAGGTCGGGGCGAGGACCGAACAATATTGGTGCCCGATCAAGCACGCACGCCGGGTGTTTGGCGCCCACACCCGTTATGGAGGGTTCACCGAGTATGGCGATGGCGAAGCCTATCGCGCTGGCTTGCAAGGTCTTCGTGCCGACCTGAACGGCGATGAGGGCCAGAATTCAGATTAGTGCGAATGCGCAGCGCAATTGCCTTTGATCAAGACTGTCCTCGATTTGCAATGCGAGAAAGGCAACGCTGGGATGGGCACAGGAGAGTGTCATGGATGATAAGACGTTGCGGGGCTGGGTGATCGCGGAGCTTGACTGGGATCCGAGCATTGACGCTTCAGGCGTTGGCGTTGCGGTGGCGGAAGGCGTCGTCATGCTTACCGGTCATGTGAAGACTTACGCTGAGCGGCTTGCGGTCGAGAAGGCCGTGCGGCGCGTCAAGGGCGTGAAGGCGATCGCTGAAGATATTGAGGTGAGACCGGTTACGGCCAAGAAAACCACCGACGAGGAGATCGCGAAACGCGCTCTCGATATTATGACCTGGGACTCGAGCGTTCCTCACGAGGACATTCAAGTGAAGGTCCAGCAGGGCTTGGTCACGTTGACAGGCGCTGTCGAATGGCAGTTCCAGAGGATGGCGGCCGAGCGCGCCATTCGCAAATTGGGAGGCGTTGTCGGGATCGCGAACCTGATCGCCTTAAAGCCGAAAGCCGCCGCACCCGACATCAAGCGGCGTATCGAGGACGCATTGCGCAGAACCGCCGAGGCGGAAGCTGATAGCGTACGGGTCACAGTGAGCGATGGCGCCGTGACGCTTGAAGGCAAGGTCCGCGCCTACTACGAGAGAGGTCTCATTGAGCGAGCTGCATGGGCCGCGCCGGGTGTTCGCGCAGTCGATGATCGAATACTTGTGACGGGATAATTTGACCCAAGCGCGGCGGACGGTCGTCGTCGAGGCATCTCGACGGCGGCCGGCCCGCTTTTTCGTTCAGTAGCCACGGGCAGCGGAGTGTCGGAGTGTCGGACAGGCACGGCTGCTTGATCGAGCGGCCAGCGGGCGAGGAGACCCTGACGAATTGGCGCCGCGCGGCTTGCGCACGGCGGTGACAGAACCCGAAGACGGCAGCTCACGCACTGGCGCTCACCTTGCGACCGCCACCTGGGAGCCCGTCCACGATTTGAGCATCGAGCTGGACGTGAATCGGCTGCTCTGATTCACTGGTTGCATGAGCAAGACCTATCGTTCGTGGGATGTGGATCAAGTCTTTCTGTTGCCGCCGTCGGTACAGGATTTCGTCCCGTC
>JBEIHY010000054.1:0-22315 GCA_040381035.1 Hyphomonadaceae bacterium | reverse complement strand
TGGCGAGGGCATAGACACCCATCCCGGCGCCGTTGAGCGCCCCGCACCGCCAATCCATCGCCGATCAGCCGATCAGGTCAGGCAAGCTCAGATCACTCTCCCGCTTAAAAGCGCTACTTGGGCACTGCATCGTGCGTCGAAGTCGGATTCCAGGACGGGCTCCTAGCGCCACGCCGAGTGTTGCGTGCGCGACGGGATAGTCGGGCGCGAGGGCGATGGCCCGTCTTGCCTCTGCGGTGGCCGTCGGCAGGGCGTCGGGGCCAATGGAGCGGGTGTAGGCAGCCCATGACCGCATCACCGCTTCCCAGGCGGTGATATCGCCCGGCTTTTTCAGCGCGCGCTCCATCTCCACTTTCTGGATCTGCACGCCGAGATGGGCGGCGAGGTCTTCGACCAGCTCCTCCTGCAATTCCGCAAGCTCCGACAACGGACGATCGAACTTTTGCGTCCACAAGATCGCGCCGGTTTCGGCCTCCACCAATTGCGCACTGACGCGCAAGCTTTGGCCGACGCGGCGGGTCTTGCCTTCCAAAATGTATTTGGCGCCCAGCTCCTGCCCGATCGTGCGCAAGTCGGAGGTGTTTTTGCGGTAGCCGAAGGTGGCGCTCTGCGAGATCACTTTGAGCCTGCGCCCGAGCACAACGCCGCCGCGATATCCTCCCCCGTGCCGCCGGCGAACACCTCATCGGACCGCTCGGTCGAGCGGTTGGTGAAGGGCAGGATGGCGATGGACGGCCTGGCGCTGCGCGCGCTGGGCTGCGCCGTCGCGCTGGCTGGCGCCAGAGGTAGGGCTGCCGGCGCCGGCGCCCGCTCGCGCCCGACAAACCGCGCCACATCGCCCAAAAAGCCGAGCCAGGCGGCGTCCGACTTTTCGCCCTGCCAATGCGAGAGCTCCGCGGTCTGCGTCAGTTCAAACATGATCGGGCGCTCGCACGGCTCGATCATGCACGGCACAAGCGTTTTGTTGCGATCAGCGAGCGTCGCCTCGGCGCGGACCCAGCGCGATTGGACGGACTTCTTCGACCACAGCACCACCACGGCCTTCGCGGTGCGCAGCGCCGTCTCCGTCACCTCGTCATAGGCCTCGCCCGTTCGCAGCCCCACATCCCACCAGACCTTAAAGCCCCGGCCCTCAAAGCCTTGCGCGAACAGCTTTGCCCGCGCCTGATCCTCGCGGTTGCCTGATCCTCGCGGTTGTCGGAGACGAAGATGTCGGTCACGCGCGCGCCGGGGTTGGTGCGAACACGTATCGGATGGTGATCGGCGGTCGATGGCTGGGCGGGCGGCTCGCTTGGCGCGTGCAGGCGTTTGGCTGCGTCGTTAAAGATGTTCAGGTTCCGCCGATGACGCGGCCAAGCCAGCGTCGGTCGCGGACTTGATCTCCGTTATGTTATTCTATAACTCTTGCCGCGAAGAGGTTGCGGCCAGCGCTGCGCGCGCCGGTTCGCAAGAGGGAGACGTGCAGAATGCGCAAGTTCTTGTTGGCGGGCTCCGCGCTCACTTCTGTGTTCGTGGCCGCGCCGGCTTTTGCCGCAGACGCCCCACCGCGCGGACCAGGCGAGGAGGTGATCGTCACCGCCACCGCGCTTGATGTCGCGCGCAGCAAAACGGTGCAGGGCGTGAGCGTCGTCACCCGCGATGAGGTGATCGCCACGATGGGCTCGGGGCTCGGCGAAACCCTCGCCAAGCAGCCGGGCGTGTCGTCGACCTTTTTCGGCGCCGGCGCGAGCCGCCCGATCATTCGCGGGCTCGGCGAAGACCGCATCCGCATCCTGTCGGACGGCATCGGCCAGATCGACGCCTCCGCCATTAGCCCCGATCACAGCGCCGCCGCCGAGGGGCTGGAGGCGCAGAAGATCGAAATCCTGCGCGGGCCGGCGGCCTTGGCCTATGGCGGCAATGCGATTGGCGGGGTCGTGAATGTCATCGACGGCCGCATCCCCGACACCCGTCCCAAACAGCCGGTGACCGGCCAATTCTACGCCGCCGGCGCCACGGGCCTTGACAGCATGGAGGCCGCCGCCGGCGCCACCGCACGGCTGGGGCCGCTCTTGATCCGCGGCGAGGGATTTGCCCGCTCGAGCGGCGATTTCTCTATACCTGGCTTTGCCTTGGCCGCCGCCAAACGCGCGCAAGAAATTGCGGAAGGCAAAGATCCGGCGGACTTCGCCCGCGGCGCGGCGCCAAACAGTTTTGCGCAAGCTCAAAGCAGCGCGCTTGGCGTTTCCGTCGTGGAGGACTGGGGCTTTCTCGGCGTGTCGTATCGCCGCCTGGAGCAGCTCTACGGCATTCCCGAAGCGGCCAAGGAAGAAGCGCCCGATCCCACCGCGCCGGCGGCGATTTTCGATGGGCCGCGGATCGATCTGAACCAGAACCGGGTTGATCTGCGCGGCCTGTGGAAAAGCGACGGCTTTGTGCGCGCCGTGCGCGGCCAGGCCGGTTGGGTTGATTATCGCCACAGCGAAATCGAAGAAACCGGCGAAACCGGCACGCGCTTTACCAATGAAGGCTATGAGGGCCGCCTTGAAATCACCCATGCGCCGGTATTCGGCGTCACCGGCGTGGTTGGTTTCAACGGCTTCAAGACCGATTTCGCCGCCGTCGGCGAAGAAGCCTTCATCACGCCGACCCAAACCACCGACTACGGACTTTTTCTGGTCGAGCGGTTCGAGCGCGATCGTTGGGCCCTTGAAGCCGGCGCGCGGGTGGAAAAGCGCGACCTGCAAAACGCCGTCAATCCGGATCGCGATTTTACGCTGGTGAGCGGCTCGCTCGGCGGCTCGTGGTGGCCGCTCGATGCGCTGACGCTGAGCGCATATCTCACATCCACCGAGCGCGCGCCGACAGAGACCGAGCTTTACGCCGATGGCGCCCACCTCGCCACCGCCGCGTTTGAAATCGGCGATCCGCGCCTGAAGAGCGAGCGCGGCGTGGGCGCGGAACTGGGCGCGCGCCTGCGCGCGGGGCGGCTGTCGCTGGAGGCGCACATCTACCGCACCCAGTTTGATCGCTTCATCGCACAGACGCCCACCGGCGCGCAGCAGGACGGCCTGCCCGTGTTCCGCTTCACCCAAGCCGACGCCACGCTCACCGGCGGCGAAATCGACGCGCGCTTTGACGCCATCAAGCGCGACGGTTTCAATCTGCGCTTGGAGGCCGGCTACGACATCGTGCGCGGCGAATTCGACGCCGGCGGCAATCTCCCGCGCATTCCGCCCGCGCGCATCACGCTCGCCGCTGATGGCGATGTGATCGCGGCCGGGGCCAAGTTCGGGGCGCGCGTCGAGTGGCGGCGCACCGCCGACCAGACCCGCGTGGCGGCCCTGGAGACGCCGACGCCCGGCGCCGAAGTCGTCAATGCGCTGATCCGCTTTCAGCCCCGCGCCGACAGCGAGCGGCTGTTGGTGCTGCTCGACGCCCGCAACCTGACCGACGTCGAGGAGCGGGTGCATTCTTCGTTCGTGAAAGACCTCCTGCCGCGGCCGGGCCGTTCGGTGCGGCTGGCGATCAGCTCGAAATTCTGAAGGCCCTGTTTCAGGGGGGAGTGGCTTCAGCGGGGAGCGGCTTCAGGGGGGAGCGGCTTCAGGGGGGTGCGGCTTCAGGGTGCCGGCTGCGCTGATCCGGCTTGGGGGATCGGGCTTCGGGCAGGGCTGCGGCGCGGGCGTGCTGCGGTCCTGTTTCGTTCTGGCCTCGCCAACGTGGTCAAAAAATCTGGTGAACGGAACTTTACAAGAACATCGCGGCGCCTTAGGTTCGGAACAGAAGTCGAACGGAGGGCGTCATGTCAGAAGCGGTTTTTCGCGGTGTCAGCGGCAGGGTTTATCGTTTCATGGCGCTGCGCCCCGGCGCGCCTTCGCTGCATGAGCCGGCGGTTTACGCCTTTGCCCGGCCAGGCCCGCTCGGCAAAGGATGGACGCCCGTGTTCTTGTCGCGCACGGCCGATCTCGCCACCCGGCTCGATGGCCATGAGCGCTGGGCCGAGGCTGAGCTGTTGGGCGCCACCCATGTTTTGGCCCTGTTTGAGCCCGAGCGCGTCGCGCGAGAAGAAGCCGAGGATGATCTGGTCGCGGCGCTGAAGCCGGCGCTCAATCAGAGTGATGACGTCGCCGATGCGCTGGTCACCGCCGCACGCCGCAGCGCTGAGGTCGTCGCCTTTCCGGCGCGTCCGGGCGTGGTGTTCAATCCGCCGATCCCGGTGCGCGCGGCGGGCTAAACGCCAAGCTGGCGGGCGGCGAGGTCGCGCATGATTTCTTCAGACCCGCCGCCGATCGCCATCACCCGCACTTCGCGATAGATGCGCTCGACGCGCCCGCCTTTGATGTAGGAGGCGCCGCCAAGGATTTGGCTCGCCTCGCGGGCGCAGAATTCCATGGTTTCGGTCGCTTGCACTTTGAGCAGGGACAAATCCGCCACCGGCGTTTCGCCCTGCATCACCCGCCAGGCGCAGTGTTCGAGATAGGCCGTGGAGGCATTGTGCCGTTGCACCATCATCGCGATCTTGTGGCGGATGACCTGATGGTCGGCGAGGCGCTTGCCGAACGTCTTGCGCTCGCGCGCCCAGGCGGCCGCATCCTCGATGCAGGCGCGCGCCGCGCCGATCGCGCCGGCCGCCATGCCGAGGCGCTCGCCGTTGAAGTTCATCATCACGCCCATGAAGCCCATATTCTCCGCGCCGATCAGATTTTCCGCCGGCACTTCGACATCCTGAAAATAGATCGCCGCGGTGTCGGACGCGCGCCAGCCCTGCTTATCGAGCTCGGTGCGCGTCACGCCCGGGGCATCAAGCGGGATGAGCAACAGGGACACCCCGCCATGGCCGGGCCCGCCAGTGCGCACCGCAGTGGTTGCCCAATGCGAGGTCATGCCGCCGGTAATGAACATCTTGGCGCCATTGACCACATAGACATCGCCGCGCCGCTCAGCCTTGGTGCGCAAGTTCGCGACATCGGAGCCGCCATCCGGTTCGGTGATGGCCAGGCTGATCTGTTTGTCGCCAGCCAGCACACCGGGCGCGATCGCCTGCTTCATCGCGTCGGAGCCGATATTCAGAATGGGCGGCAGGCCGATGCCATGAATCATTAAAGCGGCATTGATCCCGCCGGCGCCGATGCGGGCGAGTTCCTCAGCGGTGACGATGCCATGAAACGCGTCATAGCCCTCGCGCCAGCCGCCATAGGCTTCCGGAAAGCCGGCGCCGATCAGGCCAAAGCCTGAAGCCTTCTTGAACAGCTCACGCGGGATGCGGCCAGCCTTTTCCCAGTCCTCCACATGCGGCTCGATCTCGCGGCGGATGAAGCTGCGCAGCGATTGGCGCCACGCCGCATGGGTCTCATTCATGAACGGCGAGGGCGGGCGCAAGGCGTCGAATGTGAGGGCAGACATGAGCATTTCCTAGTTTGCGACAGACTGAAACGCCGCGCGGTCGCACACAAGCGCTACGTGGCGTTAAGGCGGATCGGCGATAACCGGCGTTCAGGCGCCAAAAAGACGCCCCCAAAAGCCGCCCCCAAAAGCCGCCCCCAGAAAGACGTGCTATGCTTCAGACCTTCTTAACCAGCCTTGCCTGGTTTGCGTTTCTCGGCCTGGTCTGGTCGGTGTTCGCCAAGGTCCGCCCCTGCACCCCCGGCCAGCCGCTGTGGCGGGCCGGCTGGCGCGCCGATCTGATCTATTGGTTTGTCGGCCCCTTTGTGTTTGCAGCGCTCCATGTCGGATTGATCGCGCTGTTTGGGGCGCTGATATTCCCCAGCGAACAAGCGTTCTCCGCCCACATGCAGACGGGCCTGTTCGGCCTGCGCGACGCGCCCTTGTGGGCCCAGGTGATCGCCGCGCTGATCATCAGCGACTTTCTGCAATATTGGACCCATCGTTTGTTCCACACGCCGGGCCTGTGGCGCTATCACGCCATCCATCACGGCCCCGAACATGTCGATTGGCTGTCCAGCGCACGGTTCCATCCCGTCAACACAATCGTGCATTCCACCGCGGTGGCGGCGTTTGTCACGCTGCTTGGGTTCGATCCCCTGGTGTTTGCGATCCTGGCGCCGTTCAATGTCGTCTATTCCACCATGGTCCACGCCAATGTGAATTGGGATTTCGGGCCGCTGCGCTCGGTGTTTGCAAGCCCCGTCTTCCATCGCTGGCACCATTCCAGCGACGCCGACATTCGCGATAAGAATTTCGCGCCGACCTTCCCGATCTTCGATATCCTGTTTGGCACCTATCACATGCCGCAAGGGCGGCGCCCGCACAGCTTCGGCGTGCCCGATGACCCGACGCCGGAAACCTTCCTCGGCCAGTTGGCCTATCCGTTCCGTCGGGCCCCGGAAGCGACGGACGCGCCACACCCGGCGGCGACTGGCTGAACCGGCCGGCCAGCGCTACATCAGGCGGATGCTGCTCTACACCCACCCCGCGATGCTGGAGCATCGCCCGCCGCCACGCCATCCCGAAAGCCCGGCGCGGCTGGCGGCCGTGCTGGCCGCGCTGGAAGGCTTTGATCTGAACCGGCGCGAGGCGCCGCTCGCCAGCCGCGCCATGCTGGAGCGGGTTCATCCAGCGCCGTTTCTCGATGCCCTCGACGGGGTGTTTCCCGCGCCCGGCGCCGGATTGGTGGCGATCGACGGCGACACCTTCTTGTCGGACGGCAGCCAGGAGGCGGCTTTGCGCGCCGCCGGCGCGGTGGCCGCGGCGGTTGATGCGGTGTTGGCGGGGGACGATGAGGCCGCCTTTTGCGCCGTGCGCCCGCCCGGCCACCATGCCGAACCGGCCCGCGCCATGGGCTTTTGCGTGTTCAATAATGTTGCGGTTGGCGCGCTGCACGCGCTCGATCATCACGGCCTGAAGCGCGTGGCGGTGATCGATTTTGACGTCCATCACGGCAATGGCACCCAGACCGTGGCTGAGCGCGAACCGCGCTTGATGTTTCTGTCCACCCACCAGGCGCCGCTTTATCCGGGCACGGGGCGCGTCCACGAAACCGGCATTGGCGGCAATGTCGTGAACGCGCCCCTGGACGAAGGCATGGAAGGTCCGGCCTGGCGCGCGGTGATGGAGCGCCAGGTTCTGCCCGCGCTGGACGCTTTCGCGCCGGAGCTGATCCTGGTCTCGGCCGGGTTTGACGCCCACCGCGCCGATCCGCTGGCTGGGCTGAACCTCGAAGCGGCCGATTTCGCCTGGGCCGGCGCGGCGCTGAAAGAGATCGCCTTACGCAGATGTAAGGGACAGATTGTCTCAACCCTTGAAGGCGGCTACGACTTAGATGCGCTCGGGCGGTCGGCGGCCGCGTTTGTTGGCGCCGTGGCCGGGCGCGCGTGAGACGCCCGCGCCTGGCAACAGGCAACAGCAAGGGGCGAAGGGGAAGGCGGCCTTGAACACTGCAGCGGGGGGCCGAGATGCGTCGCCGGGGGGCGACGCCGCCAAGCCGGCGCCGCCACGCGCCGGCCAGCTTGTTCTTGTCCGCCATGGGCTGCCAAATGTTGACCGCAGCGTGAAGCTGGATTGGCGGGCGTTCCGCCTCTGGTGGCAGGGCTATGACGCCGCCGGCCTGGCGCCCGGCCAGACCCCGCCGGCCGAACTGTGCGCGGCCGCTGAACAGGCCGATGTGATTTTCTGTTCGACGCTGCCGCGCGCGATCGCCACAGCCGAGGCCATTGCCAATGGCAAGCCCCTGATGAAAGACCCTATTTTCGTCGAGGCGCCGTTGCCGCCGCCGCGCTGGCCGGGGCGGCGCAGCCCGCGGCGGTGGGGGATCGTGTCGCGCATCACCTGGTGGTTCGGCGACCATCAGGACATGGAGAGCCGCCAGGCGGCCGAGCTGCGGGCGGAAGCCGCCGCCGCCACGCTCACCGCGCGGGCGCTGCGCGGGGAGACTGTGATGCTGGTGGCGCATGGCTGGTTCAACCGGATGATGCGGCCGGCGCTGTTGAAATATGGCTGGCGCTGTGTGCGCGACGGCGGCGATGATTATTGGTCGTTTCGTCGCTATATGCGCTGAGGGGGCGCTGAATGCGGTATTTGACCATCCCGTCCGATGCGCGGCATAAACGATCGACACAACAACCAAGAGGATTTCACGCACGCCATGACCCGGACCTTGCGCGCATGCACCCTGGCCATCGCCGCCTGCCTGGCGTCGGCCGCTGCTTTGGCCGTTCCCCTCGCAGCGCCGGACGCCAGCTTCACGATTGATGTGCCCGCCGCCAAGAAGTGGAAGATGGAACTCGCCCCGCAAGGCACCCCGGCCGACACCAAGCTTTGGGTCGCTGGCGATGGCGAACAATATTGCTTCTTCAACGTCAAGCAGCGCCCGGACACCGCCCTAAGCGCGCCGGGCGATGTTGTTCGGGCGATGCAGCCGGCGCTGACGGCGGACAAATGGGCCGCCGCTGCGGCGCCGTTTTTCGACATCTTGTTTTCCAAGGGCGTGCCGGTCGCCAAGAATGCGGCGGTTGAAATGGTCAATGGCTGGCCGATCCAAGTGGCCAATCTCGACGGCTACAAATACGGCCCGGTGATCGCGGCTTTGCACATGCGCCCGGGCGTGGAAGTGCAGTCTTACTGCGCCTGGGAAGACGGCAAGGATCATGCGGCCGAATTCAAGAGCATCGCCCTCTCGGTGGCAACGGCGAAGGACGCCGAATGGCAGGCAGCGATTGCATCAGCCGATGCGGCTGCCGCGCAAGCCGCGGCCGCCGCTGCCGCCGCACCGCCGCCGCCGCCGGCCAAGAAGAAATAATCATGGCCGAGAGCAAGGGCCTGGAGGCGCTGTCGTTTGAACAGGCGCTGGCGGAACTCGAAAAGATTGTTGGCCAACTCGAGCGCGGCGATGTCGCGCTCGAGGATTCCATCCGCATGTATGAGCGGGGCGCAGCGCTCAAGGCCCATTGCGAGGCCAAGCTGAAAGACGCCCAACTCAAGGTCGAGCAGATCGTTCTCAGTCCCGATGGCGTCAAGATCGAGCCGGCCAAGCTCGGCTGAGGCCGAGCTGTCGGTTGCGCCAGGCGCCCGCCTTGGCGGCGGGCCAAGGCGACTGTTTGCGGCAGACAGGCGCCGGTCTGAAGCCGGCGGCCTGCGCGCTTGCCTCAACCTGCTGTTCGGGCGCGGGGGTAAACTTCGGCGAACAATCGCGTGGCGCTGTCTGCGCGTTTCGGCGGCTGCGTCGCTTGCGTGATTTTGACCGTTTTGCGCGCCGCCGGTTCTGCGGTTGCGCGCGCCAGCGCCTTGTGGGCGTGACAGCGCCCCAGCGGCCGCGCCTGATTGAACCAGGCAATCAACGCGCCCTCGGCAAAATCCGGCGCCGCGATCCTGGCGGCGGTCAGGCTGACGCGGATCAGATCAGCGAGCACGCGCTCGGTGCGGGCAAGCGCACGCCCGGCGCCCCCGCCGCCATGCGCGGCGTGAGGTGGTCTCGGCGAAGCGGGCGGCGTCGCTTGTCCCTTGCGTCAGCAAGTCCGTGCGCCGCGGAGCTGTTGCGAGCACCTGAAGTTGTCCGGCGCATGTAGCACTCGAGTTGTCCGGTTTTCGTGGTTTGTGCAAGCGGCCATTGTGTCCTCCACGGTCTCGGGCGCCCCGTCTGGCCCGCAGGCGGCGATACGTCTTGGGCCGCAATGGAGGGCGATGCGGCCGTCTGGATATTCGCTGACCGGCACGCTCGCCCGCACGAAATGCGCGCGTAGCGGCGAGGGCGGGATCTGCAGCACGCGGCCCTTCCAGCGCACGGTGTTGTCGGGGCCGGCTTGGCGACCTGGAAGGCCCCCTTCACACGATCGTGCTGTCGCGGCCGGTCCAGTATTTGTCGCGCAGCAGGCGCTTATAGAGCTTGCCGGTCGGGTGGCGGGGCAGTTCTTCGAGGAAATCGATACTGCGCGGGCATTTGATCGTGCTCAGATGTTCGCGGCAAAAAGCGAGCAGTTCGGCCTCCAGCTCAGGCCCGGCGTCGGCCCAATGCAAGGGCTGAATGGCGGCTTTGACCTCTTCGCCGAAATCCTCGTTGGGGATGCCGAACACGGCAGCGTCGGCGACCCGCGGATGGGTGACGAGCAGGTTTTCCACCTCCTGGGGATAGATGTTCACGCCGCCGGAAATGATCATGAACGCCTTGCGGTCGGTGAGATACAGATAGCCGTCGTGATCGACATAGCCGACATCGCCCAGCGTCGACCATCCGGCTTGTTTGGGGTGGCGGCTGTCGGCGGTGCGGGCGGGATCATTGTGATATTCAAACTGCGGGCCGTCGGCAAAGAAGACGGTCCCCGATTGGCCGGCGGGGACTTCGACGCCGTCTTCGTTGCAGATCTTCAAAACGCCGAGAATGGATTTGCCGACGCTGCCTTTGTGGGCCAGCCATTCCTGGCTGGTGATGGTGCAAAAGCCATTGCCTTCGGTGCCGGCATAATATTCGAAGATCTTGGGCCCCCACCATTCGATCATTTGCTGCTTGATCGGGATCGGGCAGGGGGCGGCGGCGTGGATCACGCTTCTCAGGCTCGACACCTCATAGCGGGCGCGAACCTCTTCGGGCAGCTTCAGCAGGCGGACAAACATGGTCGGCACCACCTGGCTGGCGGTGACGCCGTAGCGCTCGACCAGCTCCAGATAGGCTTCGGGATCGAACTTATCCATGATGATCGTCGTCCCGCCAAGCTTGTGCAGGCTCATGCACCAGCGCAGCGGGGCGGCGTGATAGAGCGGCGCGGGGCTGAGATAGATGCTGTCGGCGCTGACGCCGTAAAGCGCTGAAACGATTGTGACGAGCGGATTGGGCGCATCGATCGGCGCCCCCGAAAGCGGGATTTTTACGCCCTTTGGCCGCCCGGTGGTGCCGGAAGAATAGAGCATATCGGCGCCGCTGGTCTCATCGGCGACGGGTTTGGCGGGCGCGGCGGCCAAGGCGGCAGCAAAATCGGCGCAGCCGGGGATCGCCCCGCCAATGGCGTAACCGGTGACGCCGGGCGCCAAAGCCAGCGCAGCGGCTGCAGTATGGCCGAGGCTCGCTGAGGCAAACAGCACCTGCGCGCCAGAATCGCGCAAAATATAAGCAACTTCTTCGGCGGTAAGCTTTGAGGAAATGCAGGCAAAATAAAGGCCGCTGCGCTGGGCGCCCCAAGCCAGTTCAAAATATTCGCGAACGTTTTCCATGAAGAGTGCGATACAGTCGCCAGTCTTTAGGCCTAAGCCCCGCAGCATTTGCGCGACTTGGTTTGACCGCGCGTCAAGATCGGCATAGGTCACGCCTTCGCCGGTGGCCGCCATCACATAAGCGAGCTTGTTGGGATGTGTCTCAGCGTGCCGGGACGGATGCATTTGTTTCTCCCTGTGCTTAATGTCCAGAATAACGCGATCACCGCTCAACGCCAGCTGACAAATGGGTGAAGTGCGCAAGCCTGCACCCTTGCTGCGATACCAGCATTGACAAGTGCGCCATTTCCGAAAATTTAGGCGCCGGCGTGAAGGTGCGACATACAGACCGTGGAAAACACGGCGGTCGGTGCGCTTGGGAGGAGATGGCTGTCGCTTTGGCGACGTGCGCCGCCCAAGATGTGTTGGCCGCTGAAAGCTCTCCCGGGCATATGTTTGCCGCAAACTTCCGGCACATGGTTTTTCTGAACGCGCTTCTCGTGGGGGCGCTGTCAGGGGTTTAGAAGGGCAGCACATGAAAAGGCTTCTTTCCGCGGTCGTCGCGGCAGCGTTCGTCAGCGTCGTCGGCCTCGGGCCGGCAATGGCGCAACCCACCGCACCGGCTGCGCCGGCGCCCGCATCCGCCCCGGCCGCCGCACCGGCTCCGGCCCCTGAGGCCAGCGCCGCGGCCTCGGAAGCCGCCAAGCAAGCGGCTCTTGAAGAAGCCAAGAAGAAGGGCGGCCAAACCGGCGAAGCCATGTCGATGGCCAAGCTGTGGGAAAAGCTCAATGACGTCGAAAAATTCGTCATCATCCTGCTCGGCCTGTCGACGGTCTGGACGCTGGTGTTGATGGCGGAAAAGGTTTACGTCATGAACAAGACCAACAAGCAGATCAAAGAATTCCTCTCCGCGTTCCGCAAAGCGAACTCGGTCGAAGAAGGCGAAGCGATCGTGCGCAAGCTGGGGGCTTCGGGCATCAAGACGATGTTTGACAGCGGCATGGCGGAAGTCCGCAAGACGCAGGATCTCGGCCTCTACACCCTGCGCGACGCCCGCGACCACACCATGCAGCGCGTGTCCGCCGTGATGTCCGTGAAGCAGAACGAGCACATCGAAGAGATCGGCTCCTCGATGACCTTCTTGGCCTCGATCGGCTCCAACGCGCCATTCATCGGTCTGTTCGGCACGGTCTGGGGCATCATGAACTCGTTCCTTGGCATCGTCGCTTCGCAGTCGACCTCGCTGGTCGCGGTCGCCCCCGGCATCGCCGGCGCGCTGCTCGCCACCGCGGTCGGTCTGGTTGCGGCTATTCCGGCCGTGTTGGTCTACAACTTCGCCGCCAAGCAGATCTCCAAGATCAGCGGCAAGTACGAAGACTTCGCCTCGGAATTCATCGCGCTGGTGTCGCGCGATATGGATCGCCGCAGCGCCTAAACCTGTCTGGACCCTGATCGCGGCGGCTGCTCAAGCCTCGGCCGTCGCGATCAGCCCGGATCGATCAGTCGGAGCGAACACTTTTTCGTTCTCGAACCTTCCACGAAGGGAGCTGCCCGATGGGCGCGAAGTTGGACAGTGGCGTCGGCGCCAAACGGGGCCAGGCCCCCATCAATGCCGAGCCGAACGTCATCCCATTCATTGACGTCATGCTTGTGCTGCTGATCATCTTCATGGTGACGGCGCCGATCGCGGCGGTCGACATCAAGACGGAAATGCCGTCCTCCGACGTGCCCTCCAGCAAGCGGCCGAACAAGCCTGTTTGGGTAACGGTGATCGACGGCAAAGATTGCACCAATGCGGTGGGCGGCGGTCCGGTTCAGGTCGCCGGCAAGCAGATCTCGAACTGCCCGGCCTATTTCGTCATGGAAGACGAAGTTGAGGCCGCGGTTCTGGGCGAGCGCGCCGTGGCGGCGATGAAGAAAGCCAATCCGCGGATCGCAGACGACATGGCCGAACTCGGCAAGGTCGATATCTATGTCCGCGCTTCGGCTGAAACCCAATATCGCAATGTGATGCTGGTGATGAACCGTCTCCAGGATCAGGGTCTCTACAAGGTGGCGCTCGTCACCTCCGATAAGACGCCGTAACGAGGGGATTGAACGCCATGGCCGGCAAACTCGCAGGCGTCGGAAAGCGGAAGAAGGGCCCCCAGCCCAACGCTGATCCGAACGTCATTCCGTTCATCGACATCATGCTGGTGTTGCTGATCATCTTCATGGTCGCGGCGCCGCCGCCGACGGTCGATATCAAAGTCGATCTGCCGCCGCCGAACCCGATCGCTGCGCCGCCCAAGGCCGACAAGCCGACCTTGGTGGTGCTCACCGAAACCGCGCCGGGCGTGCAGACCTATTCGCTCGGCAATATGCAGGGCGCGGTTCCGATGGCGAGCCTCGACGAGCTGAAGGTCAAGCTGGAGCAAGAGGTGCGCAACAATAGCCCGACCTTGGTCAGCGATCCGACCAAATTGTACCTGGAAGCCAAGGTCTTCGTGCAGGCCGATCAGAAAACCGCCTACGGCAACGTGGTCGGGCTCATGTCGGTGATCAATGAAGCCGGTTTCCAATCCGTCAGCCTTGTCGCTGAAGAAGCGCAGCAGTAGGGGGAGTTTGCCGCCATGATGCGCTTTCGGATGGTTGCCCTCGCGATTTCGGCGCTGATCAGCGCTCTCGTCGTGATCGGGGTCGCCTCATATCAAGTGTCCGGCATCGACGATTTCTTTGAAGCGACGAAATCCATTTCGATCGTGAAAAAGGACAAGCCGCCGCCGCCGCCGCCGCCACCCCCGCCGCCGCCGACCAATCGGCCGCCGCCGCCGCCGATCGTGCAGCGCGCGACGCCGCCGGTATTCTCGGCTCCGCCGGTGGAAACCGAACTGCCGGTGATGAAAGAGCCGCCGCCGCCAACCCCGGCGCCGCCGTCTCCTCCGCCGCCGCCGGTCGTCACCGAAGCGGTGCGGATGGGCAAGACCATCGAGCCGGAATATCCCGAGCGCGCGATTGAGCGCGACAAGAGCGGGGTGGTGCGGCTGCGTCTGGTGATCGGCACCGATGGCTCGGTGGCGGATGTGCAGGTGATCGAAGAAGACCCGTCTGGGTTTGGCTTTGGTCGTGCGGCCATCGCTGCCGCCCGACGCCAAAAGTTCCAGCCGCGGACGCGCGACGGCGCCCCGATCCAAGGCGAATTCACCTTCACCTATCGGTTCCGGTTGCAGTAAATTGGGCGCATGCCTGCTTGAGCGCCGCCGCATCACCCAATGCGGCGGCGTTTTTGCGAACCGGCGGCGATGCAGTCGCTATCGCATTTTTGTCATGATCGGGCGCCACTGACAGCGCCAATTCAGCGCCCGCCCCGCCGGGCCGACGAGGGGAGTGACCGATGAACCTGATGACCACCGCCGCTTTGGCCGCTTTTGCTCTGGTCGGCGCTGTCGCCGCCTCCGCCCAGGCCCAGGCCACCGGCCCGACGACGCAACCCGCGACGACGGTTGCGCCAGCGGCGTCGACCGCAGCGCCCGCAGCCGCTGTTGCGTGCGCGAACGACGCGGGCGCTGCCCCGGCGGTCGACGTCAACGCCAAACCCAAAGTGATCAAAACCCAGGTCGAAGCCTTTTTGGCCTGGCAAGTGAAGCGCCGCGCCGAGCTGCAATGCGCGGTTGACGCCATCAACGCCAAGCAGGCCGCTTTGACCGCCGACCACAGTCAGCTGAAGGCCGATATCGCCACCCTGAACGGAAAATCGGAAGACGAGCGCCGCAAGCCGGAAGCGTTTGCCGAAGCCGAAAAGCTCAAGCAGCGGGACCGCGACATCCAAACCCGCAACACGGCTTTGCAGCAGGAATTCGCCGCCATCTCGACCGCCTCCGCCGCGTTCAAGAAGGACCAGGAGACCTATGTCGCGGCGGTCGCTGCGATCGACGCCAAATATGCGCCGAAAAAGAAAGACACCGCCAAGCCAAAGGTTGCCCCGCCGCCGCAAGTGGCGCCGTCAAACTACTGATCAAGCTGATTTGGACGGATTGAGCCGCCCGCGTCGCTGACGCGGGCGGCTTTGTTTTGTCTTGACCAACGCTGCGGCAGGGGCGTGAAGCTGGCGCCAACCAGAGGAGCCTGCCATGACCCGCCGCATCGATTTTGAAACCTGCTTTGTCGAGATCGAAAATCGCGTCGCGGTGCTGACCCTCAACCGCCCCGACAAAATGAACGCCTTCACCGGCCAAATGATGCTCGACCTGATCGCCGCGTTCGACGCCACCGACGCCGATGACGATGTCGGCGCCGTCATCGTCACCGGCGCGGGGCGCGCTTTTTGCGCCGGCGCCGATCTCTCCGCCGGGGCCAAGACCTTCGATTATGAGGCCCGCGACGACCGGCCCGAGCGCGGCGAAAAAGGCTCGCTGGAGCATTTGCGCGACGGTGGCGGCCGGCTCACGCTGCGCATCTATGACAGCCTGAAACCCGTGATCGGCGCCATCAATGGCGCCGCCGTCGGCGTCGGCGCCACCATGCAATTGCCCATGGACATCCGCATTGCCTCTACGGCGGCGAAATTCGGCTTCGTCTTTGCCCGCCGCGGCATCGTGCCGGAAGCCTGCTCCAGCTGGTTCCTGCCGCGCCTGGTCGGCGTCTCCACGGCGTTGGAATGGTGCTATTCGGGGCGCGTCTTCGCCGCCGAGGAAGCCCTCGCGCGCGGCCTTGTGCGCTCGCTGCACGCGCCTGACGCATTGCTCCCCGCCGCCCACGCCATCGCCCGCGACATCGTCGATCACGCCGCCCCGGTCTCGGTCACGCTGACCCGCCAGATGCTGTGGCGCATGCTCGGCGCCGATCACCCGATGGAGGCCCACAAGGTCGATAGCCGGGCCATTTGGGAGCGCGGCAAGCAGGCTGACGCAAAGGAAGGCGTGATGAGCTTTCTGGAAAAGCGCAGCCCCCATTACCCCAACACCGTCAGCGCCGATCTGCCGGCGGTGTTTCCGGAATGGCGCGCGCGCGAATTCAAATAGCCGCTGTTAACCAGTCTGGCGCCATGATCTGCGCTTCCTTGGGGAGTGCGTCATGTCCGCCAATCTTGCCAGCCTTGCGCCCGCCACCGCCGATCCCGCCGTGCGGGCCGCGATCGTGCGCAAACTGTCGGACGTGGTGAGCTGGCCGGCGACGCGCATTTCCGCCTCCGAGCGGCAATTGGCGGGCGATTTGCTGATCGGCTTCCTGCGCGCGGCGCCGCCCGATGTGCGCCAACGCTGCGCCCAGCGTTTGGTTGGCCTGGTCGACGCCCCCAAGCCCGTGCTGCGCTATCTTGCCCGCGATGAAATCACCGTCGCGCGCGAACTGTTGGAGCGCGGCCAGGCGTTTGACGATTCCGACCTTGTCAGCGTGGCGCGCGCCGGCCAGCCGCCGCATTGGCAAGCCATTGCGCGCCGCAAATCGATCACCGCCTGCGTGGTCGACGCCTTGCTGGAAACCGATGATCGCGACGTCGCGCTGATGGTGGTCGCCAATCCTGGCGCGCAGCTGTCGCAATTTGGCGTTGATCGGCTGGTGCGGATGACCCGCGCCGCCCCCGCCATCGCCGCCGCGCTGCTCAAACGCGACGAGCTCAAGGCGAGCCAGGCCTATGCCCTGTTCTGGTGGGCAGACGCGGCCAACCGCAGCGCCATCCTGCGCCGCTTTGCGGTCGATCGCGAAGTGCTGTTGGCGGAGTTTGCCGATGTGTTCGCCGTGGCCAACGCGGCGGCGGGGGCCGATATGGAAGTGCGCAAGGCGCTGCAATTTGTCGAGCGCCGCCAGCGCAGCCGCGCGGCCGCCGAGGCCAGCCCCTATGGCTCGCTGGAAGGCGCGGTCGCGATCGTCGCCGAGCGCGGGCTCGATGACCTGCTGCGCGATGAAATTGCCCATTTGTGCGGCGTGCGCCCCAGCGTGGCGCGGCAGATTTTTCTCGATCCCGGCGGCGAACCGATTGCGATCCTGGCCAAGGCGGCGGGGCTGAAGCGGCCGGCGTTTGAAGCCCTGTGGTCGGGGCTTGCCCGCGCCGGCGGGGCCCAGATGGTCCAGGCCCAGGCGCGCAGCCAGGCGACCTATGACACGCTGGCCAACGCCAAAGCCCAGACTGTGCTGCGGTATTGGAATTGGGCGCTGACCAGCGACAGCGGGGCTGTCGCCGACGACGCCCAGGATCGCGCCTTGCTGGAGTTTGCCCCGGCCCGGCAGTTTGCCGCTTGGGTGGGCGGCGAGCCGTCGACGCCGGCAGAACAGCCGGCCGCGCTCTCGCGGCTGGCGAATCTCTTCACCGACCGTTAAGCCTTATCCCATGAGCGCTCAGTCGCGCGCTGGTTTGGCGGGATTGGAAAGATGGCACGATGGCTTGCGCTCGCGGCTGCGCTGGCAGGCTTGGCCGTTGTCTGGGCGATGGCAAGCGGGGCGGCGGGCTGGGCGGTTGGCGCGGCGGCGCTCGCCGCCGCCGGCGCCGGATTGATCCTCGCCGCCCGCTTTGGCGCCTTGGACGAGGAAGCCGATTGGGTCGGCCAAATCGGGCTGGCGGTGCGGTTGCGGGCGCGTCAGGCGCCGCGATGGGGCAAGGACCGCCGGCCGGGATTTGTGCGCGTCCGGCTTGGGCCTGGCGCGGATCGCTCCCATGCCGCGCTCGCCAGCCATCTCGGCGCCGCCGGGATCGGCGTTGATCTCGATCACGACAGTCTGTTGATCTATGCCGCCGATGACAGCCCGGCCATGGCCGCGCATTTCGGCGCGCTGGAGGCCCTGGCCAGCGCCGCGGACGCAAAGGCCGCGTCATGATCAGCCTTGGCCTGGTTGCAGCGATCACGGTCGCCGGATTGGTTGGCCTGATTGGCGCCTGCGGTTTTGCTGGTCTGCGCGCCGCCAATCCCTATGATCGGATTGCCGCTGGCCTTGCCGTTTGGGTGCAGACAATTCTCCTGATCGCGGTGTGCGGACTGTGGGCCGGCGCCGGCGCCCTGGCGGTGATCGCTGCGGGCACGGTGATGATTGCCGGCCTGGCGGCGCTGGTTGGCGCCATCAAGCTTGCCCGCCACGCCAGCCTGGCGACCGCCCTGGCGCGCCCGAGCGGCGCAGTTGGCCCGAGCGGCGCCGTCGGCCCGAGCGGCGCCGTCGGAAAGCGCGCGCCATGAGCGGCGGCGGCTCTGCGTTCGACGTCCTGGCGCTGGGGGCGGGGCTTGCCCTGATCCTGGCCGGTCTTGGCCTGATGGCGCGGGCCTGCGTGGGATTGCTGGCCGCCAAGGCCGATCCCTATCGCCGCTTGCTGGCGGTTGTGACGCGTCAGAGTTTGGCTGCAGGGCTGATCGCGGCGGGATTGGCTTTGGCCTTTGGCTCGTTTGCTGTGCTCATCGGGCTTGGCTTGATCGCGCTCATTTTGGCGGCGGCGTTGCCGGTTCTGGCCCAGGCTGGCGCCAATGGCGCCCATGCCGACGGGGTGGAGCCGCAGACGGCCTTGGCGCGCGCCGCCGCCGACAGGCCATCGTGATGGCGCCCGACATCGCCTTGCTCGATCTTGCCGCCGGGGTGTTGCTGGCGTTCGCCGCTTTGGGTGCGCTGCGCGCGGCTTGGCATCGGGCCGGCTGGGCGCTTTTGGCGCTGGCGGCGCCGGTGTTTACGGTCCTGGTTGCGGCAGTCTTTGCGCTGTGCGGCGAGATGGGCCCGGCGAGCGCCGTCATCGCTGCGGGTGGGGTGCTCGGTCTGATGTGCGCGGCCGCCGCCGCTTTGACCCGCCCGCGCCAACCGCCGCCGCCCGCCTTGGGCGAAAGCCTCGCGGCCATTGCCGCGGGCGTGGCTTTGTTCGGGGCGCTGATCTGGGCTGGCGCGGATCCGATTGGCCAGCCCGCGCCAGCGACCGCGCCGGCGCCGGACGGGGCCATGGCGCTGCTGGCCGCGATTAGTGCGGCCGCCGGCTTTGGCGTGTGGAGCGCGCTTGGCTTTGGCGAGCGGGCGGCGCGCGGTCTGCGGCGCGGCGCCGCCGCACCGCACCCGGCCCATCCGCGCCACCATGCAGGCTTGCGCCTGTTGATCAAATCCATGGCGCCGATCGCGGCCGGGTTCGCGGTGGTTGCAACCCTTTTGGCTGGGCCGAGCTTTGGTTTGGCCGGCGGGGCTGTCGCGGCGCTGGCGGTCGGGCTGTTTGCGCTTCTGTTCGGCCCGGCGGTGGCGCTGCGCGCTTTGCCGCCGGCGGGCCTGGGCGCGGCGGTGTGTGCGGGACTTCTGGCGGCCGTGGCGGCCGGCGCCTGGCGGGCGTTTGGCGATCCGGCGGGCGCGGGGGCGGCGGCCTCTCTGGCCGGTCTTGGTCTGGCGCTCACCATGGCCGGGGCGGCGAGTTTGGCAATGCTGGCGGCGATGGGACGGGTCGGCGATCTTGACGGGCCGACGCCATGACCCTGTATGAACTTGCCCTCTTTGCGATGTTTGTCGGCATCGCAGCGCTGGCGGCGGTTGGCCTGTCCTTGGCGATTGCCGGCCGCAGCCCGCTGGCGCGGGGCGTCAGCGGGCTGTGTCTGGCGTCGTCGGCGGCGGCGGCGTTGCTGTTGGCGGGCCAAGCAGACGCCGCCTTGGCCGCGGCCCTGATCGGCATTTGCACCGTAATGGTCAGCGCCGCGCTGGCGGTGGCCGCTGAGCAGGCCGGGAGCCGGGACTGAGATGACGGTGCTGGACGCCCTGCGCGCGAACGTCGGCGAGGTCGCCGTTTTGACGCTGTTGGCGGGTGCTGCATTGACGGCGGTGAGCCCGGGGCGGGTGGCTGTCGCGATTGGCCTGGCGGCGAGTGCTGCGGTCGCGGCGCTCAGCGCCGATGCGGTCTGGCGCGCCCAACCGGACAACGCGCTGGCGGCCCTGCTGGGCGCCATCGCCGCGCTGGGCGTGCTCGGGCTGATCGCGACGCTTGGTGCAGACGCCCATGCGCGCCGCCACGCCTTGGCCGTCGCCGGGGCGCTTTTGGCGGGCGCCGGTTTAAGCTTGGCGGCCACCACGCCGGACGCGGCCTTTGCCGTGCTCGGGCTGTGGCTGGCGGGTTTGGTCGGCATTGGCTTGATCGCCCTGCGCGCGGGTGAAGGCGGCGCCGAGGACGCCAGCCATTGGCTTGGCTTCCTGGCGCTCTGCTGCGGGTTGGCGCTGCTTGGCGTGGCGCTGCAGGCTTTGGCTGGCGCGTCATGGGGGCGCTTGGCGGGGCTGGGTTGGGCGCTGCATCTGCTGGGGCTGTTGGGCCTTGTCGGACTGGCGCCGTTCAATGGTTTGCAGGTGCGCCTGGCGGGAGACGGCGGGCCAGGCGCGCTGCTGGCGGCGGTTGTCGCGCCGGCCATCGCCTTGGGCTTGGCGCTGCGCGAATTGGCGCCGGCGCCGGCCGCTCTGGCCGCGCCGGCGATCGGCAGTCTGGCGTTGGTCGCTGCAGCGTTTGCGGCTGTGCAAATGATGTTGGCCGCGGATCTGCGCCGGGCGCTGGCCGGCCTGATTGCAGCGCAAGCCAGCGTGTGTCTGGCCGGGGCGGCGGTGGCGATCGCCACCGGCGCGCGGGCCGGGTTGGAGGCGGCCGGGCTTGCCCTGATGGCGCTGGCGCTCGGGGGCCTTGCCGGATTTTGCGCGGTCGACGCGCTCAGCCCGGGGCGCACCGCCGACGCCGCCAGCGTGCGTGGCCGCGCAAGCCAGGCGCCGTTCGCGGCCTTGGCTTTGGCGGTGGCGCTGATTGGCTTCATGGGCGCGCCGCTGACCTTTGCCTTTCTCGGCCGCTGGCTGACTTTGGGCGCGGCCTTGCAGCATGGGTGGGCGCTCGGTGCGGTGGCCGTGATCGGTTCGGCGCTGGCGGCGACGGTGCTCGGCGCGCGCTGGCTGGCGCTGGTGTTTGGCCGCACCGAAATCCGAGATGGGCAACCGCCGCGCGCTTGGGGCGCCGCCTTGGCCGCGACCGCCGCGGCCGGCCTGTGCGTGGCGTTTGGCTTGGCTGCCGATTGGCCGCTTGGCCTGGCGGACATGGCCTTTGCGGCGCTGATCCGGGGTGGCGCGCCATGAGCGCGATCGACATGATGTTTGCAGCGATTGCGGCCTGGCCGGCGCTCGCGGCGCTGATGTGCCTGGCGCTGCGGCGCTGGCGTTTTGGGCTGTGCGCCGCCGATTTGATCGCTGCTTTGACGCTGTGCGGTTTGGTCGCCGGCTTGATCGCAGCCTATGGCGTCGGCGTGCGGCTGACCTTCGTCATTGCCCGGCCGCTGCCAGATTTGGAGCTCAGCCTGACGCTGGAGCCGCTCGGGCTGACGTTTGCGGCGCTGTTTGCCGGTCTGCATCTGGCGCTGGCGGCCTATCGCATCGGTCACGATCAGGTCAGTCCCGATCCCCGTCTGGGCGCGCGGATGGCGGCGGCGGGCGTCATGACCGCGGCTTTGGTGATCGCGGCGCTGGCGCGTGACCTGTTGACCATGCTGGCGGCTTTGGTCGGGCTGGCCTTGGCGACATTTGCCATCCAGGACGCGCGTGATCCCGCACCTGGGCGCTTGCAATTGGGCGTCATGCTTGGCGCCGCCTTGGCTTTTGCCGCCCCGGGCGCGGCGTGGGTCTTTAGCCTGGGCGGCGATTTACGCATCCAGCCGGGTGGGGCGGCCAGCGTGGACGCGGCTGCGCCAGCAGCGGCGGCGGGGTTGTTTGTCATGCTGGCGCTTGGGTTTGGGGTGTCGCTTTTGGCGCCGTTCAGCTTCTGGCTGCGCCGCCTGGCGCAGACCGCGCCGGCGCCGACGGCGGCCAGCATCCATGGCCTGGTGGCGCCGGGGCTGGCGTTTTTGACCTTGAAGGCGGTGCTGTTCACGCTCGGCCCAGCCATGGCGCTGGCCGGGCCCTGGCCGTCGATCGTGCAGGCGCTGGCCTGGCTGACCGCGATTGCCGCGGCCCTGATCGGCCTGACCCGTGATGATCTCGCCGAGCGCTTGGCTTTTATCGGCGCCAGCCAAGGCGGCCTGGCTTTGGCGGCGCTGTTGACCGGCGCGCCGGCGGCGGCGTTCGGGGCGGCGCTGCAGATTGGCAGCTGGGCCGTGGCGATGACGTGCTTGTCAATGGCGGCCGGCGCCATTGCGGTCTCGACGCAGCGGTTGCGGGTGGATGGCCTCGATGGCGTGGGGCGGCGCATGCCGGTCACGTTTGTGGCGTTTGGCGTGGCGGCTTTGTCCCTGGCGGGGCTTGCGCCCTTTGCTGGGGCGTGGGC